>NZ_JBXWOS010000015.1:0-138388 GCF_059611005.1 Ruegeria sp. CDSB117 | reverse complement strand
GTCTTGCCGTGGTCAACGTGGCCAATCGTGCCGATGTTGACGTGCGGCTTATTACGCTCAAACTTTTCCTTTGCCATTCCTCAGGCGCCCTTTTGCGATTTGGGGGACCCTTGGTCCCGTGGTTACATCTGCGCGCGCGAGATATTTGGTTCAAAGGGGAAAATCAAGCACATCCTGCGTGAAAAGCTGGTTAAGACGCCGGATTTTGGGTGACCTCGACGGAGTCCAGCGGCTGAATCAAGTCCGGGCGCCGGTCAAACCAGCCATTGTCCTTGTGTTCCTCAGCCAGCCATTCCTCGACACGATCGGCAACCTTGAGCGCCAGGCCATCCATTTGCTCTTCTCTGGTGCGCGAGTGACCAGATCCCGTGAGTGCACTTTCACCGGTCGTGTCTTCTAGCACCTGAAACTGTTTTCCTTTGGCCAGAAACTCTTTTTTGCGCACGTCATAGACGTTCACCAGGACAATTGCCGTGCTTTTGGGATTGTAGATCACGGGCACACCCGGAGGTGCCAACATGTAGCCTTCCAGGCTGATACCAATGTCGTATTCCTGAGCGCCCTCATATCGGCCAAGCCGAATATTCACGGCGTTCTGAATGGCGTCTTCCCACTCTTTGGGCGTCGCATCCCGCGACACCGGCCCCTGCCGGGCCTTTTCGGCAAATGCGTAGTTGACGCGCAGTTTGAATTCGCCCAGCGATTCAGGCTCTTCGTAAACCTGTGTCTGCGTGCACGCGCCCATCAGGGCCAGTCCGGTAATCAGGGTCAAAGCTCGCAACATGTTCTCGTCTCGATATGCCTGTTTTTCATTGATCTAGCGCAACGATACCGCTTGTGCCATGCCGTATCGGCAGAAATCCACTTGCAAGCGCGCTTACTCACGAAAATTTATAGTCGCGTGGGAAACCATAAGGCGCTTTTTTCCCAACGCTGGCCCGTTTGGCCAGCCACTGTGACATGTCCGCCTCGTGCCGGGTCTTGTCGCCACCCATGGACCATTTCAGGCCCTCTTCCCAATTGAAGGTGGTGATGTCGGACAGGCCACCATCCAGTTCCAGTGTGCCCTGCCGACCGCGCGCCATGTTGTATTTCTGCAGACGTACGCCCTTACCGCGACCCATTTCGGGCAGCTCTTCCACTGGGAACACCAAGAACTTGCCGTTCTGCGACACAACCGCGACGTGATCGCCCGATACGGGCTTACAGATCATCGCCGTCTCGTCAGCTTTGACGTTCAGCACCTGCTTACCGTTGCGGGTCTGGGCCAACACGTCATCTTCGGGCACCATGAAACCGTTACCCGCGTCTGACGCCACCAACAGCTTGCGCCCTGGCTTGTGGATCAGGATGTCGATGATCTGTGCCTCATTCGGCAGATCGACCATCAGGCGCAGCGGTTCGCCCATACCGCGCCCACCCGGCAGATTGGCGGCGCTGAGCGTGTAGAATCGTCCGTTCGAGGCAAACACCAACAAGCGGTCAGTCGTCTCAGCGTGGAATATGAAACGCGGGCCGTCGCCGTCCTTGAACTTCAGCTCGCGCTTCAGGTCGATGTGACCGGTCATGGCGCGAATCCAGCCCATCTGAGAGCAGACGACCGTGATCGGTTCTTTGTCGATCATTGCCTCAAGCGGTACTTCTTCAACCTGCCCGGCCTCGGCGAACTGAGTCCGGCGGGCGCCACCTTCATAGTCTTTGCCAAAGGTCTTCTTGGTCTCTTTCAGCTGCTCGGCGATTTTGGCCCATTGCAGGGTCGGGTCAGCCAGCAAGTCTTCGAGATTGGCGCGTTCCAGCATCAATGCGTCGCGCTCACGAACCAGTTCCATCTCTTCAAGACGGCGCAAGGACCGCAGACGCATGTTGAGGATCGCATCGACCTGAACCTCGGACAATTCGCCCTCGCCCGGCTTGGGCAAGACATAGTCCGCCTCGCTGGTGGCACGGACGTGGTCGATGCCCCAATCCTCGCGCATCAGAGCAGCTTTGGGGTCGTCGTCGTAGCGGATGATGTCGATCACACGATCCAAGTTCAGGAAGGCGACGATAAAGCCTTCCAACACCTCCAACCGGTGGTCGATCTTCGCCATACGGTGACGCGAGCGGCGCAGCAACACTTCTTGCCGGTGATCAAGGAAGGCGCGCAGCACTTCCTTCATCGAGCAGACCTTGGGCGTCACGCCGTCGATCAGCACGTTCATGTTCAGGCTAAACCGAACCTCAAGATCCGAGTTGCGATAGAGCATGCCCATCAACACCTCGGGGTCCACGTTCTTGGAGCGCGGTTCGAGGATCAGGCGGATGTCATCTGCGGATTCGTCGCGTACGTCGGCAAGGATCGGGATTTTCTTGGTCTGGATCAGTTCCGCGATCTTTTCGATCAGTTTGGATTTCTGAACTTGATAAGGGATCTCGGTAACAATGATCTGCCACTGGCCGCGGCCCAGATCTTCAACCTCGAACTTACAGCGAAGACGGAACGATCCTCGTCCGGTGCGGTAGGCCTGCGCGATGTTCTCGGGTGGCTCAACGATCACACCTCCGGTCGGAAAATCCGGACCGGGAACATAGTTCAATAGTGTGTCATCGCGCGCATCCGGCGTCTTGATCAGATGCAGACAGGCGTCGCAGAGCTCTGAGATGTTATGCGGCGGAATATTCGTTGCCATGCCCACCGCGATTCCGCTGGACCCATTGGCCAGCAGGTTCGGAAACTGCGCCGGCAGTACGACCGGCTCGGACAGCGTGCCATCATAGTTGTCGCGGAAATCGACGGCGTCTTCGTTCAGCCCCTCAAGCAACGCTTCGGCCACGATGGTCATCCGCGCCTCTGTGTAACGTGAGGCCGCCGGGTTATCACCGTCGATATTGCCAAAGTTACCCTGCCCGTCGACCAGCGGGTAGCGAACGTTGAAATCCTGCGCCAGACGCGCCATCGCGTCGTAGATCGCGGCATCGCCATGCGGGTGATAGTTACCCATCACGTCGCCGGAAATCTTGGCGGATTTACGGAACCCGCCCGTTGCGCTGAGTCGAAGTTCGCGCATCGCATAGAGGATTCGCCTGTGCACAGGCTTCAGCCCATCGCGCGCATCGGGTAATGCCCGGTGCATGATGGTGGACAGCGCATAGGTCAGATAGCGTTCGCCAATCGCGCGGCGCAGCGGTTCAGCTACCTCGCCCCCATTGTCGGGGGCCTCCATATTGGGGTCGTCGATCGTATCGTTCATATATGATGTGATACGCCGCAAGCGCGCGCGGGTAAAGCAATCAGCTTAGATTTTGCTGGGGACAAGTCGCGCTTTTTGCAACAGGGGGAGACAAGTCCCGGAATTCCCCCGGTTTTCGACTCGGACCCCGAAATATGGTAGGCTGTCTTCATTAGACTGCTGCCGATTTCTTGTACCTAACGATTGACCTGGGGGATGCGCCATGACGCGCCTTATTATTCTGACTTTCACTGCACTTGGCTGGTGTTTTTACGTTATGAGCGGTGGACCAAATTTCGAACCGCGCGGCTTGCGGAGCGATCAACCTGTGCGCGTTGCCTCTGTATCCCAACCTGCAGCAGTAGCACCCGCTCGGGTTGAAGAGCTTGTGACCGAAGAGCTTGTGACCAATGTGGCCGTTCGGGCACCGACGGTGCGCGCACAACCCCAACCTGAAACCGAAGAGATCGTGCAGATCGTGGCCGAACCAGCCAGCCTTCAGTCTTTGTCCGGCATCTCGGTGTTCGATGACCAGAGCGCAAACATCACGCTTGCTTCGCTGGAAGACGGCGTAGCGGGTTTGCGTCAGACCGATGAAGCGCCCCTGCCGGAAACATCAGAGGCTGCGGCGGTTCCCGAACCTGAAAAAGACATCCGCGAAATCTCGGGAACACGGGTGAACATGCGCGATGGACCCGGTACCATTTACCCAATTGTCGGCAAAGCGGCCATCGGACAGAAGGTCGAGGTGCTGAGCGATTCCGGAACCGGCTGGCTGCGTCTTCGCGTGTTGCCCGCGCAACAGGTCGGTTGGATTTCAGCCTCACTGGTTCGAAAAATTCAAAACTGACGCTGCACCGTCATTGTCCTGACCCGCACCTCGCAATAGCTTTGGCCTGAATTGAAGGTCAGGAAGATCATGCAGAAAACCATTCTTATCACCGGCTGCTCGTCCGGCATCGGCCTGGACGCGGCACACGGTATGCGAGCGCGCGGCTGGCGTGTCTTTGCATCCTGCCGCCAGCAGCGTGATTGCGACCGGCTGCGCGCGCAAGGCTTTGAAAGCCCGCGCATCGACTATACCGACGCCGCAAGTATCGCATCAGGCCTGACCGAAGTGCTTGAGGCCACCGGAGGTACCCTGGATGCGCTGTTCAACAACGGTGCGCACGGCTTGCCCGGCGCAGTTGAAGATCTACCGACCGAAGGGCTCCGCGTGATATTCGAGGCCAACTTCTTTGGCTGGCATGAACTCACCCGACTGGTGATTCCGGTCATGCGCGCGCAGGGGCACGGGCGAATCGTTCAGAATTCGTCGGTTCTGGGCCTGGTGGCCTTCCCATGGCGCGGCGCATATGTCGCGACAAAATATGCCATTGAAGGTCTTACCGACACGCTGCGTCTGGAACTTGCCGGAACGAATATCAAGGCCATCCTGATCGAACCCGGCCCAATCACATCGAAAATCCGCGAGAATTCGATCCCCTTCTTTGAACGTTTCATCAACTGGGAGAATTCGGCCCTGCGCGAAAAATACGAGGCTTCTCTGTTGAAAAGACTGTACGAATCCTCAGGTCCGGATCGTTTCGAACTGCCTGCATCAGCGGTGACCGACAAGCTCGCCCATGCGGTTGAATCAAAAAGGCCGCGCGCGCGCTACTATGTGACCACGCCAACCTATATCGCCGGGTATCTGCGCCGCCTTTTGCCCACCCGCACCATCGACCGCATTCTGTCGGACGTCTGAGGCGAAATTACCCGTTCGCTTTTCATGTACATGAGGCTAGATGATAGCCAAACGAAACAAGAAACGCGGACGGTGTGCTTATGGACCTTTTGATGGTCATTTTGCTGTTGGCCATGGCGGCGGTCGTCGTCGTGCTGGCGATCGGCATCTCCAATTTCGGCAAAAGCGGCAAAGCTGCTGCGATGAAAAGCAACAAGATGATGCGCCTTCGCATTCTGTTCCAGTTCATTGCTGTGGTGCTGATCGTGCTCTACGTCTACCTGCGCGGGCAAGGAGTTTAATAAATGGTCGTTCTGAACAAGATTTACACTCGTACCGGCGATGATGGAAAAACTGCGCTGGGCAACGGCGAGCGTGTTGCTAAATATTCTGGTCGCGTGGCCGCGTATGGGACCGTTGACGAACTGAACGCTTTTGTCGGCGTTGCCCGGACCGAGGCGGAAGGCGATGTCGATGCTGCGCTGGCGCGCATTCAAAACGACCTGTTCGATCTGGGCGCAGATTTCTGTCGCCCCGACATGGAAAAAGACGCCGAGGCCGATTACCCGCCCCTGCGCATCGTTGCATCTCAGATTGATCGGTTGGAAGCCGAGATTGACGTGATGAACGAAACGCTAGAGCCGCTGCGCAGCTTCATCTTGCCCGGCGGGTCGCGTCTGGCAGCGAATCTGCATGTCTGCAGAACCGTATCCCGCCGCGCCGAACGCCTTGCGGTCGAGCTGACCAACATGGAACCCGTCAACGCAGTCGCGGTGAAATACCTCAATCGTCTGAGTGACTGGTTTTTTGTTGCCGCCCGCTGCGCCAACGAAAACGGCACTGCGGACGTTTTGTGGGTTCCGGGCGCAAACCGCTGAAGTTGGCGCGGGGTCCGGCGAACCCTGCAGCGACCAACAAAGCAAAACCCCAGCCAAACGGGTGGGGCCCAAAGCTCTAGCACCGGCCACCAAAGCAATAAAATTTCACGCCGTTGCGTCAAAATACATGAAACGCGACGTCTCAAGTTCATGACGTGACGATTTTGCCCTGTTGCAGCGTGAACTGAGACGCTATTCAGTCCCCCGAGAGCATTGGTGGAGTCGCTTCGCGGCTTACCGTTTTTTGTGAGGAGCAAGCGCAAAATGAAGGTACTCGTGCCTGTCAAACGCGTGATTGACTATAATGTGAAAGTTCGCGTGAAAGCGGACGGTAGCGGTGTTGATCTCGCCAATGTCAAAATGTCGATGAACCCGTTCGACGAAATCGCTGTGGAAGAAGCGATTCGCCTGAAAGAAGCGGGCAAGGCTGACGAAATCGTTGCGGTTTCGATTGGCGTCAAGCAATCGCAGGAAACCCTACGCACCGCACTGGCCATGGGCGCTGACCGCGCCATTCTGGTTGTTGCCGCCGATGACGTCCATCAAGACATCGAACCGCTGGCCGTTGCCAAGATCCTGGCCAAAGTGGTCGAGGAAGAGCAACCCGGCATCGTTTTGGCTGGTAAGCAAGCGATCGACAACGACATGAACGCTACCGGTCAGATGCTGTCGGCCCTGCTGGGCTGGTCGCAAGGCACCTTCGCGTCCGAGCTGGACATCGAAGGCGACAGCGCCAAGATCACCCGAGAAGTAGACGGCGGCCTGCAGACCATCAGCGTCAAGATGCCGACCATCGTCACTGTTGACCTGCGCTTGAACGAGCCGCGCTATGCGTCTCTGCCGAACATCATGAAGGCGAAGAAAAAGCCGCTGGACGAGAAAACCGCCGCCGATTACGGCGTCGACGTCACCCCGCGTCTGGAAGTCGTCAAAACCGAAGAGCCGCCGGCACGTGCTGCTGGCATCGTCGTCGGCTCGGTTGATGAGCTGGTCGAGAAACTCAAAGAAGCGGGGGCTGTGTAATGGCTGTTCTTCTTCTCGCAGAAGTCAACAACGGCGAACTGGCGATGGACGCCACCGCCAAGGCTGTCACTGCCGCAAAGGCACTGGGTGACATCACCGTTTTGGCCGCGGGCGGTTCTGCCGCTGCTGCCGGTGAAGCCGCCGCCAAAATCGACGGTGTGTCCAAGGTACTGGTTGCCGAAGACGCGTCGCTGGGCCACCGCCTGGCTGAATCGACCGCGGCCCTGATCGTCGGTCTGGCTGATGGTTATGAGCACATCGTTGCCCCAGCGACCACCGACGCCAAGAACGTGATGCCGCGCGTTGCAGCCCTGCTGGACGCGATGGTGATCTCGGATGCATCTGGCGTGGTTGACGGCTCGACTTTTGAGCGTCCGATCTATGCGGGCAACGCGATCCAGACCGTGAAGTCACACGATGCCAAGAAAGTCGTCACCTTCCGTACCGCGTCCTTTGACGCGGCTGGCGAAGGCGGCTCGGCTGCGGTTGAGACCATCTCGGTTGGTGACAACCCAGGTCTGTCGTCATGGGTCGAGGACAAGGTTGCCGCAAGCGACCGTCCGGAACTGACCTCGGCTGGCGTTGTTGTCTCGGGCGGCCGTGGTGTCGGCTCGGAAGAGGACTTCAAACTGATCGAAAGTCTGGCTGACAAGCTGGGCGCCGCTGTTGGCGCATCGCGCGCCGCCGTGGACTCGGGCTATGCACCGAACGACTGGCAGGTCGGTCAAACCGGCAAGGTTGTTGCACCCGACCTTTATGTCGCGATTGGCATCTCGGGCGCGATTCAGCACTTGGCTGGTATGAAAGACTCGAAAGTTATCGTTGCGATCAACAAAGACGAAGAAGCGCCGATCTTCCAGGTTGCGGATTTCGGACTGGTTGCAGATCTGTTCCAGGCAGTGCCTGAACTGACCGAGAAACTCGGCTAACCGCTGGCTTAGCTTATTCATCGCGAAATTTGGAAAGGCCCGCCAATTGGCGGGCCTTTTTTAATGCAGATTGCGAATAGGCCCCATCAAAGCTGCAGCAATCGCCCGGTGGGCAGCTGGGCCAATCATGTGCTCTGCCATTGGCTGTTGCAGTGTACCGAACAACATGTCCTCAATCTCGTCAGACTGGCCGCACACATGGGTTTTGACGTCGACAATATGCGCGCAGGGTTTGCCAACGGTTTTGATCATTTGATCCGTTACGCCGACATTAGCGCTGTCCATATGATGCGCGCCCAGTTCTCCTCGAAGGACGTGTAGGCGCAAGAGGATCACCGGAATATCCAGGTCTTGAAGAAATTTACCGATCTTACGAACCCAGTTTCGGCGCAATTCGTCCAGAACAACTTCGATGCGCGCGTCGCGAACCTTTTGCAGGCAGCTCATCAAGTGGCGCACGAAATGAACCTCGGTGAAGTCAATTTCGGGATACAGGCTGATCAAATCCTTCGTTGGCGCCAGAAATCGGTCATTGCGCCCGGAATGAACGCGATAGAAATGGTTGGACTGTCCAAGAAGCCCTGGCGCCTGCATGACGCACAGATCTGCGCCTCTTAGTAAATCGCATAACCCCTTGTCATCGCACAGCGCATCGACGCCGCTGAACAGGCATCCAAAGTTCAGAACGCGTCTTTCAAGCCGGTCTTCGAGAATAGCTGAGAATGGTCGGTCAACGAATCGCCCAAATGTCTCATCCCCGCCGACGCACGCCGCGTAAGGTTGATCCAGAACACGCCGAGCGCCACGAAACCACAGCCGCGATCCGTCATATTGGCATACCTCATGCCCAGGTCCCCCCGAGCCTGTTTGATGATAGCTCATATCACTCACCCATTTTTCACCCGGTTGCCATCTTGCAGCCGCAAGTCTTGAGAAAATCCTAATGTGCGCATTTGAAGCAAAATCGATCGGTCCGATCCCCTTGCCGCCCGCCCCGATCTGTCGATACTGTCGCCATATCCCGAGACACAAAGGCACCTGAATATGGATGTAAAATCGGTCGGAGTGATTGGCGCAGGCCAGATGGGCAATGGCATTGCTCATGTTCTGGCGCTGGCGGAGTATGACGTTCTGCTGAACGATGTCTCGCAGGACGCGCTGGACAGCGCCGTGGCGACGATTGAAGCCAATCTGGCCCGACAGGCATCAAAAGGCAAAATCTCAGACGAAATGATGCAAGCCACGCTGAGCCGGATCAACACGACGTTGGAGCTGCCCCAGTTGGGTCAGACCGATCTGGTGATCGAAGCCGCAACCGAGCGGGAAGCAATCAAACAGGCGATTTTCGAAGACCTGCAGCCGCATCTTCTGCCCCATACGATTCTGACATCCAATACGTCCTCAATCTCGATTACCCGCCTGGCCAGCCGAACGGATCGGCCGGAACGCTTTATGGGGTTCCACTTTATGAACCCGGTGCCCGTGATGCAGCTGGTCGAGCTGATCCGGGGGATTGCCACGGATGAAGAGACGTTCAAATCGTGTAAGGCGGTTGTGGACCGGCTTGGCAAAACCGCAGCAAGCGCGGAAGACTTCCCAGCCTTCATCGTGAACCGCATTCTGATGCCGATGATCAATGAGGCTGTCTACACCCTCTACGAAGGGGTCGGCAGCGTGCAGTCGATTGACCAATCGATGCGGCTGGGTGCAAACCACCCGATGGGGCCACTGGAACTGGCTGATTTCATCGGGCTGGACACTTGCCTGGCGATCATGAACGTGTTGCATGACGGATTGGCAGACACCAAGTACCGGCCTTGTCCACTGTTGACGAAATACGTCGAAGCCGGCTGGTTGGGCCGCAAGACCGAACGCGGGTTTTATGACTACAGAGGTGAAACTCCGGTCCCAACGCGCTAGAGGGGCCAGCCCCCTCGACCGGCTTTCATCCGGGTTCACCCCCGGGATTTTTTCAGCCAGATGAAGAGCGGATCAGGGATTGCGTGATTTACCAAGCGCCATTGTGCGCTTTCTGAGCCACGCCATGAAACCGCGCGGATCACTTTCCAACAGCTTCATTTCCTCGTCCGAAATCGGTTCGCCAATCACCGGAGATTGCGGTTTGTTGCAAGAGCGGACGATCTCATGCAACAGCAGCCCCTGCCGTAAGATCGGCGACAGCTTGTTGGCAATCTGATAGGCGCGCGAATTGCTGCCGGGGAAGAAAATCGGGACCACCTGCGCGCCGGATCGGCGGATCATCTTGGCGGTAAACACATTCCATTCCTGTTCTTGCGCAGGGCCGAACCAATCGTCCGAGGACATCACCACACCTGACGGGAACAGAGCAACAACGCCACCTTCCTTCAGGTGTTCCATCGCCTTGCCGCGCATCTCAAGCATTTTGGTTTGCGCTTCGGGGTCGTGTGGAAAGGGAACCGGGATCATGAACGAGGTCGCCGCCTCGTCCAACCCGGTCAGGACAGAACGGGTCAGGATACGATAGTCATTGCGAACCTGTCCGATCAGTTCCGCCAGAATCATACCGTCGACCATGCCATGCGGGTGGTTGGCCACGACAACTACGGGTCCGGTTTTCGGGATATTTGCAAACTGTTCCTTCGGAGTAGTGAGGTTGATGCCCATAACCTCAAGCGCGCCGCCCCAGAACCGCTGGCCGCGATAGTATTCGTTCTTCTTCTCGAACTTGTTGACCATCCGCAGGATAGTCAGCTTACCCGTACACCATTCAATGGCGCGGATGGCTGTAGACGTCCAGACATCGTCGAAGGAGTTCGCGTAGGTCAGGGTTCTGCGATCATAGATTTCGCCCTGATCTTCTGCCCCGTCCACCACCGGGCCTGTCTTGGTCTCGTGCCTCGTTTGCGCCAATTCCTGGTTTTCCCGTTCTTCGTATCGCGACTGGCAGGATCAGAACCCTTCCCCGAACTTTCCGTTCACAAGGGTTTCTAATGCATCCGCCAACGCCTCAGCATCCGGTCCGGACGTCTCGACGTCAATAGTCGTTCCGCGAGACGCTGCCAACATCAAAAGACCCATGATGCTGTCCCCTGATGCAGAAAGCCCGTCTTTGGACACCTCTGCCTGGGCGTCAAACCCCTCGACCACTTCGACCAGCTTAGCCGAGGCGCGGGCGTGCAGGCCTTTTTCATTGATTATTTTCAAGCTTCGGTTGGTCATTCTTAATCAATCCGGTCTTAATCCAACGTCACGTTTTGGGCATTGATATACTTGCGTCCAGCCTCCATAGCCCGCCGAACCGCATCCCCGATCGGCAGGTGGCGACTTTTGGCCAATTTTATCAGCATAGGCAGATTTGCACCGTAGAGGATACGGCGGTCCTGCGGGGTGCAGGCCTTCAGACTCAGATTCGACGGACTGCCGCCAAACAGATCGGTGACAACAACCACGCCGTCGCCGACATCCACACCGTCAGCGGCGGTGCAGATTTCCGACTGCTTGGCTTCCCGGTCGTGGTCAGCCTCGATCGAGATTGCGGCCAGTCCAGGTTGCTTTCCGACAACATGCTGCATTGCGGCCAGATATTCCTGAGCCAGCCCGCCATGTGCTACGAGTACGATCCCGATCAATCCGGCCTCTCATTCAACGATCGACGTTCCATTTCGCGGTGCCTAATTGCCACTTGCTGCCCCTCCTGTGCAAGGGCCTTTGCGACCGCTTCTGCGGTTGCGACCGATCTGTGTTGCCCTCCGGTACACCCAAATGCCACCGAAAGGTGCGCTTTGCCTTCGGCGCGGTAAGCGGGCAACAACAATTTCAGCAGATCGACAACGCGGTCGAAAAACGGCGCGTAATTCGCGTCAGACTGTACATAGCGCGCCACGTCCGGGTTTCGACCATCTTCGGCCCGCAATTCCGGACGCCAATAGGGGTTGGCCAGAAACCTGCAGTCAAAAACCATGTCCAACCCATGCGGCAAGCCGCGTTTGTACGAAAAAGACTCGATGGATACCGCCAGATGTCGGCCGCCTTCTGGAGCGAACCAATGCTCGACCTCCTTGCGCAACTGGTGAACGTTGATCTGGCTGGTGTCGATCAGAATGTCGGCAATTTCACGGATCGGGGCCAACAGCTCTTTTTCCTGCAGCACACCGGCTTCAGGACCTGCGTTGGCCGCAACGGGATGGCGTCTTCGGGTTTCCGAGAACCGCTGCAGCAGCACTTCGTTTCGGCAATCAAGATAGAGAACCGTAAGCTCGACCTGCTCGGTCCGCCGCAGCCGCATAACAAGATCAATGAACCCAATGGTCGAGAAATCGCGATTTCGGGCATCGATGCCCAATGCCATGGGCCGATCGTTTTCCGGACCGTCCAACAAGCGCATCAAAAGGCCCATCGGCAAATTGTCGATGGCCTCGAACCCCAAATCTTCAAGCACACGGATCGCCGTCGTCCGCCCAGCGCCCGAAGGACCGGTGATCAAAACGATCCGCCGCTGTTGTTTCATTTGCTGGGCCATTCCGGGTTTACGCGCCCCATTTTCATCAGTTGCATCAATGCTGAAGCCAAATTGGGGACGCCGCTACCGCGAAGCAAGGGGATTGTTTGCCTCAGGGCTCGGATCGAGATCGGATCTGGCAAACGTGCTTCTTCCCTTTGGTCCAGATCCACCACATATCGCAAATCCACGGGTCCTACGGGTGGCGCGCGCAACAATCCGATACCGCGGGCCTCAACAACGCTGCGGATATTCGGGGCCGCATCAGCGGTCACTTCACCGCCGCTATTGTGTAAAGCCACGCGGTCATCACCGACAAGTTCGGCACCCAGCGCCATCATCTGCAAGACCAGCGCGGATTTTCCCGCCCCTGCCGCGCCAACAATCAGCAGACCGCGCCCGCCGACAGCCACACAACTGGCGTGGAGTATGGCACTGTCCTGTTCTTCCAAATCATAAATTGACGGGGCGTTCATAATTTACACAGGCAACCCGACAACAAATCGCGCACCCAGCGGGTCCGAGGTGATATCGGCGTCGGTTGGTCGGATGTTCTCAGCCCAGATCACACCACCATGTGCTTCGACAATCTGCTTTGAGATTGCCAGCCCCAGGCCCGAGTTGTTTCCGAAGTGTTCGGCGGGACGCTCGGAATAGAACCTTTTGAAGACCTTGGTCAGGGCTTGTTCAGGAATACCGGGGCCGGTGTCTTCGACCACGACCAGCACCCTGTTTTCGCGCCGTCGGACCCAGACACGGATCGCATCGCTTTCCTCGCAGAACGAGGTGGCATTGGTAATCAGGTTGACAAAAACCTGCGCCAGCCGCGCCTCCAGCCCGTTGATTACGATCGGATTGGACGGCAGATCCGTTATATAGTCGATGCCCTTTGCCCGCGCATCTTCACCCAGATACTGGCTGATATTGCCAACCAGCTTCACCAGATCAAACGGCTGTTCTTCTTCCTTGACCAGTTCGGCATCCAGACGGGACGCGTTCGAGATATCGCTGACCAAACGGTCCAGACGGCGAACATCATGTTCGATCACACCCATCAGCTTTTCACGTTGGTCATCGCGTTTGACCATTCGTAACGTGCCCACGGCAGACTGAAGGCTGGCCAGAGGGTTCTTGATCTCATGCGCGACATCAGCGGCGAACTGTTCGTTCGCGTCAATTCGGTTATAAAGCGCGGTGACCATACCCCGCAGCGCGCGGCTGAGCAGACCGATTTCATCCGGACGCGCGGTCAGGTCTGGGATGCGGATACGGCCGGGGTTCACTCCGGCGCCCCGGTCCTTACCCAGTTCGGCGGCCGCCGCAAGATCCGCCAACGGGTTTGCGATGGTTGAGGCGAGAACAAGGCTTAGTCCGATCGACACAAGAAGCGCGACAACAAACATCTGAAGGATGCGCTCCTGCTCGCGACGGGCGAGGGCGTCAATCTCTCCGGATGGCCCGGCCATGGCAACGGCCCCTACCGCGACGCCATCTTGCAGGATCGGGGCGGCTGCAACAATGACCGTTTCGCCAAAGTCATCCTTGACGGCCTGCACCTGCATCTGCCCCTGCAGCGCGCCGGGAACTATGGTCTGTACCCGTTGCGCCAGGGTAGGCGCTTCGCTGGGTTCTGTGGCGGAGAACACACGCGACAAGCCCGTCCACACGGCGTTCAAGGCGTCGCTGATCAAGGTACTGCCGGTCTGAACCTCGGACTCGGACGCCAACAACGCCTGCTCGGATGCTGCGCCACGCGCCCATCCAATCAGAGTTCCCCGTTCGTCATAGACAAAGACCTCGCCCCCTTGGGGCAATGTAAGGCCCTCCAGCGTGTCCTTTACGTCCAGTGTGCCGGCATCCTGTGACAGGCCGGATGCTGTCTGGCGCAACTGTGCTTCGAACACGTTGCTGACCAACTGCGCATCCCCGATCAGATTGCGCGCGGTCTGTTGAACCTGCTCATCACGGGAATCGTCCAGATACAGCAACCCGGTGACAAGGATCACCAAGGCGATCAGGTTGAGCGTGATGATCTTGCGCGCAAGCGGCGAGCCGCGCATTGCAAACAAGCCGCGGCGGCGGCGCGCGTGCCGAAGTTCGGCTGACTCGGGATCCTGCGGGATGACCCAATCATCCCCCAGAACGACATCACCGTCCCGCAATTCGCTGGCTTGTTCCGTATCGCGCACGAGACTTGGTTACCCCTAGTATTTGGCCACGCCTATTCTTCGTTGTACCTGTACCCAATTCCGTACAGTGTTTCGATCGCCGAAAACTCAGGATCTGCGGCGCGCATTTTCTTGCGCAGTCGCTTGATGTGGCTGTCGATCGTGCGATCATCCACATAGACCTGATCATCATAGGCTACATCCATCAGCTGATCGCGGCTTTTGACAAAGCCCGGTCGCTGAGCCAACGCTTGCAACAACAGAAACTCGGTTACGGTCAAAGAAACGTCCGAGCCCTTCCAGCTGACCGCATGGCGCAGAGGATCCATCCGCAGATCGCCGCGTTCCATAACCTTGGCGTCACCTGTGTTGGCGGTTGCCACATCGCCAGTTGTCGCCTCTTGCCGGCGCAGCAGCGCGCGGATGCGTTCAACCAGAAGACGCTGGGAAAAGGGTTTCTTGACGTAGTCGTCCGCGCCCATGCGCAGGCCAAGAACCTCATCTATTTCGTCATCTTTGGAGGTAAGGAATATCACCGGCATCTGAGTTTTCTGCCGCAGCCGCTGCAACAGATCCATCCCATCCATCCGCGGCATCTTAATATCCAGAACAGCCATATCAGGCAGTTTCTTGTTGAAAGCGTCCAGCGCCGCCTGCCCATCATTATAAGTTTCAACCTCGAACCCTTCGGCTTCGAGTGTCATGGATACGGACGTCAGAATATTTCTGTCGTCGTCCACCAATGCAATCTTCGACATCGGGTTAACCCCTATTCCTGCTCACTCACGCAATAATTCGCTTATTAGTAGGGCATCTTTGTCGTTTTTATGGCCGCGAATCAATCCGTATCTGCGAATCGTGAGATTGTTGTCACACAGATGCGGCAAAAAAGCCGTTAATGCGCGCGGAAAAGCGCCTTGTTTTCCGACAGGAAATTAGTGGTGGCGCTAAACTTTAACTTGGTTGCGCTAACTGCGCCAAACCGTCCTGTTCATGCCCCAAACGACCATGTTAAGACCCGCCCATCCGCCGGTTTTTCCCGGTATACTGCCCCAAGTGCGCCCCCCGGCCCAACCGCCGACGCGCCGCCACAGGAGAAGAAACGCATGACATCTGGACGGGTTAACCCGCAATTCCGCCTCGAAGATCAGGGCATCGAGGGTCTGGGCAATGTCTATTACAACTTCATGGAACCGGCGCTGATCGAAGAGGCGCTGAAGCGCGGCGAAGGCACTCTGGGCAATGGTGGAGCTTTCCTGGTCACCACCGGCAAATTCACCGGCCGCTCGCCCAAGGACAAACACGTCGTCAAAACCGACAGTGTTGCCGATACCATCTGGTGGGAAAACAACGCCGCGATGACCCCCGAGGGTTTTGACGCGCTGTATACCGATATGCTCGAGCATATGAAGGGCCGGGATTATTTCGTGCAGGATCTCGTCGGCGGCGCCGATCCCGCCTATTCGATCAATGTGCGCATGGTCACCGAACTGGCATGGCACAACCTGTTTATCCGCCACTTGCTGCGCCGTCCGGATCGCGAAGACCTTGAAGAGTTCATTGCAGATTTCACCGTCATCAACTGCCCCAGCTTCCAGGCCGACCCGGCCAAGCATGGCTGCCACAGTGAGACCGTGATTGCGCTGAACTTCGACCGCAAGATGATCCTGATCGGCGGTACGGAATACGCGGGCGAGAACAAGAAATCGGTTTTCACCCTGCTGAACTACATGCTGCCGGAAAAAGGCGTGATGCCGATGCATTGTTCGGCCAATCACGCCGTTGGCAACCCGGTCGACACCGCCGTGTTCTTTGGCCTGTCCGGCACCGGCAAGACCACCCTGTCTGCAGACCCTGCCCGCACGTTGATCGGCGATGACGAACATGGCTGGTCGGATCGCGGCACCTTCAACTTCGAAGGCGGTTGCTATGCCAAGACCATCAATCTGAACGCTGAAGCCGAGCCGGAAATCTATGCGACCACCAGCAAATTCGGCACTGTGATCGAGAACATGGTCTTTGACCCCGAAACCAAGGAACTGGATTTCGAGGATGACTCTCTGACCGCGAACATGCGCTGCGCCTATCCGCTGGAGTATATCTCGAACGCCTCGAGCAGCGCGCTGGGTGGGCACCCCAAGAACATCATCATGCTGACTTGTGACGCATTTGGTGTTCTGCCTCCGATCGCGCGACTGACACCGGCACAAGCGATGTATCACTTCCTATCTGGCTTCACGTCGAAAGTCGCAGGAACCGAGCGTGGCGTGACCGAGCCTCAGCCGACATTCTCGACCTGCTTTGGCGCACCCTTCATGCCGCGCCGCCCGGAAGAATACGGCAACCTGCTTCGCGACAAGATCGCTCAACACGGTGCAACTTGCTGGTTGGTGAACACTGGCTGGACCGGCGGCGCCTATGGCGTTGGCAGCCGGATGCCGATCCGCGCAACCCGCGCGTTGCTGACAGCTGCCTTGGAAGGATCGCTGCGCGACGCCGAGTTCCGCAAAGACGCCAATTTCGGCTTTGACGTCCCGGTATCCGTGCCTGGCGTGGCCGAGGTTCTGCTGGATCCGCGACGCACCTGGGATGACCAGGCCGCATTCGACAAGCAGGCTGAAAAACTGGTGCAGATGTTTGCCGAGAACTTCGAGCAGTATCTGCCCTTTATTGACGATGACATCAAAGCCGTCGCAATTGGTTGATATCAAAGGGGGCGGTTTTCGCCCCCTTCCTCCCCCCCCACAGGCGAGTAACTTTGCGGTAATCTTCTTGTGGTTGTATAATACACCTTGCATATACAAATTCATTGCCCGCTGCAGCAGATTGCAGTACTCCACTGTGTCATTATGACGTAAAAGCCCGGCGCTTTCGCACCGGGCGGGAAGTAAAAAGACCTTGGGGACACTCAATGAGCGCGCACTCACATTCGCGATTTGAGCAACCTAATCAGATATCTAGTGTAATCCATCGGGGATGGGTGTCAACATGAGACGTGCTGAAAAAATTCAGTTTCGGCGAGTTTCTAACTTTCGCTTTAGCGCGAAAGGCGACAGGGAAAACGACAGGTAAAACAAATGACGGAAATCTCGAAACTGACCGAACTTCGCAAATTGATGCAGAGTATGGAACGGACGCTTGGGCTGGAACAACTCTCTCCGGTTGAGCGTGACATTTACTACGCGGCTGAAGAATTGTCGAAAGCCGATCAGGAAGTCCGTACGTTCGGTTTGATCGAGCATACCCTTGTTCAAAGCGTCTCGCGCCCGACATTTTTCCGTGCGCTGAAGTCGCTGGTCCAAAAAGGCTATCTGTCTCAAAGCGGCAACGCCAACCGGGGGCGGTATATCGTACATGCGCCCAGGTGACACCGCCAACCTGCGTGTTGATGGCTAATCATCGTGCGCAGATGGGCCTCTGACACTTTCTTCGCCTCACTGGCTTACATAGTTGCATCATTCCTCACCTTTGAGGTCTTGATGCCGCTGCAAAACGTGTTCTTTCCGGAATATCCAAGCCGGGCCAGCCTGCTGTTCCTACCTCACGGGGTTCGGGTCCTGGCGGCGTGGCTATTAGGGTGGCGTGCGATTTTCGCATTGTTGCCGGGCGTCTTTGCAGTCTTTGCATTCCTGGGGGGTGCAGATGTCTTTTTGCCCAGCCGCTTGTTGGCAATTGTCATCGCGGTCACAACGGTTCCCACCGTGTTCTACTTGCTCAAGTGGGCAGGTTGGGACTTGTTCCCCAGACCCGATCGCAAACCCTGCTGGTTGTGCGTCATGGGTGTCGGCGTGATCACGTCGTTCCTGGCATCCGCTATGACAAACATGAGTTTTGGCAGCGCAGGGGTAGAGTACATCGCCTTTCTGATCGGCGATATCTCGGGGCTGTTTTTCCTGATGCTGGGGCTTTACTTCGCGTTTCGGTTTATGGACCGCAGAACTTAACCTATCAGACCGCGGCGCAGCAAGTTCAACCCAGCGGCCAACAACACAACCAAAGTCACTTTGCGAAACAACGCCTGATCGATTCTCGATTGCAACTGCATACCCACCCACATCCCGATCACTGCTGGAGCGATCAGAGCAGCCGAGAACGGCGCCGTGTCGGCCCGCAGGATACCTGATCCCATATGGGCAACCATCAGGGCAATTGCACCTAGCCCATAAATGACCCCCTGCACCCGCATTTGCACGGCTTTCGGTGTGTTCAGGGCCGTCAGGTACGCCACCGTTGGCGGCCCCCAAATTCCAGACATACCGCCCACAAATCCTGCGACGGCCCCAATGAGAACCTCAACACGGGCCGATGGTTCTTTCAGCACCAGTTTCACACCCAGGACCTGAATCAAGGCAAAGAAGGTGACCGGAACGCCGATCATCAACAGGAAGGTCGATGTCGGCACCAAAGTGACCAGCTTGGCTCCGGCCAGAAGGAACACCAAGCCCACGATTAGAAAGATGCGAAACTCCCTGACCGACGACATGGCCGCGGAAACACCCTGTCCCAAAGCCTGAAAGACATTAGTTACCAGTGTCGGAAGGATCAGGCCCGCGATGGCCAGCTCGGGTGGCAGAAAGACACTCAACCCTGAAACCATAACCATCGGCATGGCAAAACCGACAATACCTTTGACCCACCCTGCCAGAAACGCAACGCTCAGAGCCAGCAGAAGATCCTGTGGAGGTAATAAAGAAAACAATGTCATGGCCCCCTGATATCATTCCTGACGGGCGCTGCACTGCAAAAACGTTCGAGAAATATTAGAACTTTTTTGCAACGTAATACGTATTTTTGTTGCGCTGCACGTGCAGCATGATATGACCAGACGACACGAGAAAAGGACACGATTCATGGCCCATGACGGACAGGATATGACCCAGATGACAACACCTGCGATTTTGCCCGATCTTCTGACGCTGACCCGTGCGGCCGCACCCGCCGTTGAAACAGTGTTCGAGCGTGCGCGCGAGTCGGTGCGCGGTATGGTTTCCGCCGATGGCCGTGTTTCCGGTTCCTTGATCGAAGCCAATCAAACTGCCGCCCATGGCTTGTCATGGCTGGCCACTTATTCTCAGTCTCTGAAACAGATGCAACGCTGGGCCGAAGCGCTGGAGGCCGATGGCAAGTTCGGCGAGATCGAACAATTGCTGCACCAAATCGCCTTTGGCGAATACCTGCACCAGGTTGCAGGCGGCATTCCGATGAACCAGGGCGAGGTTGTCCGCCTTCAGGATATGGGTCTGGGCTGGGACGCGCTTTCCGGTTTTCAGATCCCCGAAATTCAAACACTGATGGCGCAGGCCAATTCTCAGGCCGCCCGCAGCCGTCTGGTCAAGCTGATGGAAGATCAGGCCGGTGCCACCATGTTCGGTGCCTCGGGTCTGGACGAAGAGCTTGAGATGATCCGTGACCAGTTCCGCCGCTATGCGGTCGAAAAGGTCGAACCCTACGCCCATGACTGGCACCTCAAAGATGAACTGATCCCGATGGAAGTCATCGAGGAACTGGCAGAAATGGGTGTCTTTGGCCTGACCATCCCCGAAGAATTCGGCGGGTTCGGCCTGTCCAAAGCCTCGATGTGCGTCGTGTCCGAGGAACTGTCACGCGGCTATATCGGCGTGGGCTCTCTTGGTACGCGCTCCGAAATCGCGGCCGAGCTGATAATCGCGGGCGGCACCGATGAACAAAAAGCCAACTGGCTGCCAAAACTGGCCAGCGCCGAAATTCTGCCGACCGCAGTTTTCACCGAACCAAACACCGGCTCGGATCTGGGCAGCCTGCGTGCACGTGCGGTCAAGAACGCGGACGGTGACTATGAAATCACCGGCAACAAAACCTGGATCACCCACGCGGCGCGGACCCATGTGATGACGCTGCTGGCCCGGACCAACCCGGACACCACCGATCACCGCGGTCTGTCCATGTTCCTTGCGGAGAAGACGCCGGGCACAGATGAGAACCCTTTCCCCACCCCCGGCATGACCGGCGGTGAGATCGAAGTTTTGGGTTATCGCGGCATGAAGGAATACGAGCTGGGCTTTGATGGCTTCAAGGTCAAGGGCGAGAACCTGTTGGGTGGTGAAGAAGGCAAAGGCTTTAAACAGCTGATGGAAACCTTCGAAAGCGCACGTATTCAAACCGCTGCCCGCGCCATTGGTGTGGCCCAAAGCGCGCTGGATATCGCGATGCAATACGCGCAGGACCGCAAACAGTTCGGCAAGTCGCTGATCAACTTCCCCCGTGTGTCCGGCAAGCTGGCCATGATGGCGGTCGAGATCATGATCGCCCGTCAGCTGACCTATTTCTCGGCCTGGGAAAAAGACCACGGTCATCGCTGCGACCTTGAGGCCGGCATGGCCAAGCTGCTTGGTGCTCGTGTGGCCTGGGCTGCGGCGGATAACGGACTGCAAATCCATGGCGGCAACGGGTTCGCTCTGGAATACAAGATTAGCCGCGTTCTGTGTGACGCGCGCATTCTAAATATTTTTGAAGGGGCTGCCGAAATTCAGGCACAGGTTATTGCACGGCGTTTGCTGGGCTAACCGGAATTAGGCATCCCGTTTCCCCAACTAGACCCGGCCTTGTGCCGGGTCATTTTCTTTATTCCGTACCCCAGTTTGAAATTCATGCCATCCGATCTGTGACCGGATAGAGACCTTTTCTGATCCTCACCCAAAAAAACTTCCCCCTTTGCTTTTTGTTGAAACCCCTTTAGGGCACGCTCGACCCAGACCGGGCCCAAGGATGGTGATGACAGAATGACCCGACTGATTTTTGCGCTTTGGGCGACCGTTGCAGCCCTGATACTGGGCGGATGCGCCACAACCCAGCCTGTGGCGGGCTACACCGAGATAGACGAGCTGGCACTGGCGATCGAAAACCTTGGACCCCAAGTCGATCCCGCCGAGGCGCAAAAGGCCGCCAACATCGCCTACACCTATTCGCAGCAACTGAAGCGGGATTGGAACGTCACAGACCCGGCGATTATCCATAACGCCAAGGTCATCAACGGGTTCCGGGAAAAGGGGTTGTGCAACGACTGGGCGCAGGCCATGAGCCGTCGCCTGCAGAAGGAAAACTTCCGCACTTTAGACATCCACTGGGCCACCTCGCCGCCAACCGCGTTCCGGATCATCCACCACTCTGCAGCAATCAGCGCCAAGGGGGATGCTATGAAGGACGGCATCATCCTTGACCCATGGCGCAACAGCGGTGCGTTGTTTTGGGATCAGGTAAGCGTGGACACCAGATACAACTGGAGGCCACGCCTAGACGTTCGCGAAGAACTTATCAGCGGCGAGATCCCCTACTAAGCTGGCTTCGCCGGTTCCCTCGGCACCAGTAAGAAAGTAAGACACCCGCATGATACGCCTGATCCTGACACTGCCCCTGATTGCCCTGTTTCAGTGCGACAGGGACGAATCCGTTGCGGCCTATGGCGCTGCAGACCAGACTTGGGTGCTGCAGGAAATTGACGGGCAGCCTTTCGAGGCCAGCGCCATGTTGCAGTTCCCCGAAGAGGGCAAGATCACGGGTAACGCCCCTTGCAACAGCTATAGCGGCACCCTGAACGCGCCCTACCCCTGGTTCGAGATTATGGACCTGACCGCAACACGCGCGGCCTGTGCCGGGCTTGAGGCCGAAGGCTTCTATTTCGCTGCGCTGATTGCGATGACGCAGTCCGAAGTATCCGGCGACCTGTTGATACTGCGCAATGATGACGGGCACGAGATGGTGTTCAAAGCCGCCGAGTGAACTGATCCACAAATCTTGCCCGCGCATCCGGCAAGGGGTTATGCCCTAGGGACGGGGCTAGATGGTGCTCCAGAAAGTAACCGGTGGTTTTAAACCCTGCGGCAATCTCAGCGTCTGGCGCTTGTCCTTCACCGCGCAAACAGGGTGGCAGGGGCAATAACTTATCCGCCCATTCCCCGGCCCCCTTGGCACTAACGGCTCGACCGGTCTTGGGTGAGACATAGACCAACCCATCAGCCGCCCCGGTCACAGCACAGGCCGACAGGTCCAGGCCGAAGCCCAGTTCTTCAAGCAACGCCAATTCCCAGCGCAGATAAGCCAGCGGCCAGATCTCGTCCTGCCCCAGCAGGTCCAACAACTGTTCGGTCTGTTTGTAGATCGCTGGATGCGGTTCACGCTCTGGCAGGCAAAAGGACAACAGCGCAACGGACGCGTTCAATCCTGCCAACGCCATCCGACCCGAAAACGCCGCTGCTGCGCGTGAACGCAAAGGTTCAACCTGAAATGTGCCCAGGTGTTCTTCCAACCGTGCCCGCCACAAAACATCCAGCTGCGCGCCGGGTTGCAGGATCGGAGCGATCTTGCGGCTGGTGCCACCGCGTACGACGCCTGCATGACGACCGTGGCCTTCGGTGAAGACCTCGATAATCGCCGCTGTCTCGCCATGGCCGCGAGCGGTCAGAAGTATGCCGTGATCACGCCAGTCCAATGGGGCCTCGCACTGTTTGCCTTGCTCAACTTGACCCGGCATTGCGGGAAGCCGCAACCGCGAATACTTGACTCGCGGGCATTCCTATACTTAATTAACAATATTGTTAAACAAGAGGCCAGATCATGCGAGGCATCACAATCTCATACCGGTATGACGGTGATGAAGCCGAATGGCAGACCACTATCCGCACCTTTATCGAGGCGATCGACGCCGATCCTGCGGCGGCCGGAAAATTCACCTATCAGGTTGCGGTCGCTGATGACGGAAAGTCCCGGGTTCATTGGGGCCGCTGGGACAGCGCTGAGACATTGGCCCACGTGCAGTCGCAACCCTATTTTCAGGCCTTCGCACCCAAAGTAAAGCAATTCTCCGGTGAGACATTGACCACCACCGGGCACGATATCACGCTTAAAAGCAGCGGTTGGTGACGTCTTGGCACCGGACTGTGGCGGCCGGTCAAAACGTTAAACCGGCGTGGATCAGGATGCCCAGAACCATCAGGAGGTTCAGCACCATCGATATACCGTTGCCCAAATAGATGGGCAACTTGCCGACCACCAGCCCGTAGGCGAACCAAAGGAATGACAGCGCAGCATAGAGCGACCAAGACAGCAGAGACTGGCCGGTCGCGTGTTGCGTATGCGTGAAGTACAGCTTGATCAGCTGCGGCAACGTGGCAAAAGGGCCGACAACGCCAATGAAGACCATGAAGCCCTCAAACCGCTGCATCCAATGCCCAAATTCTGATTTTTCAAGCTTTTCAGCGAGTGTTTCGGCCACACACACACCCATGATTTGTTCAAACGGTACGGCGATCCTCACCGACATAGTATAGGGTAAAATAAACGCTTTGACCCGTGCGACCAAGACCCATTGAACCGCGGGCTAGTCCAACCCCTCTTCACCCAACAGATGCCGGCCTTGCCGGTCTTCGACTTCAATTACCCAGAGGTCAGGGTCAAAACTGCGTTGCCGGGTGATGGCGTCGTCAACCTCTGCTTCGACGCCGGAGGAAAGCTCGACCCATTTGCGTTCACCGCTCATCAGATCAAAGCTGCGTTGGAACGCCACGGCGTGCCCGTCCAGAGTGTTCAATTTGACAAGCACTGCACCCGCCGTATCGTCGCCATGGGCTACGACAAACGCCGGGATTTCCTGAAAACGCAGTCGCGCCAGATAGGCGTGGACCCAGAAATCAGCCGTCAGGCGAGTCATGCATTACCGTCTTTGAAATCCAGACCCATTTCCGAGTAACGCTCGGATTCCTCGAGCCAGTTCGGACGCACTTTGACCTGCAGAAACAGATGTATCTTACGGTCCAGGAACTCTTCCAGTTCCGCCCGCGCGGCCTGGCTGACCGCTTTGATCGTCTCGCCCTTTTTGCCTAGCACGATGCCCTTGTGACCATCGCGCATGACATAGATGATCTGGTCGATCTTGGCAGAGCCGTCTTTGCGCTCTTCCCAGTTTTCGGTCTCGACCGTCAGCTGATAGGGCAGTTCCTGATGCAGGCGCAGGGTCAGTTTCTCGCGCGTCATTTCGGCCGCAATCATACGCAAGGGCAGATCGGCGATCTGATCTTCGGGATACAGCCACGGGCTTTCGGGCAATTCCGCAGCCAGCCATTTGCGCAGATCGTCAACGCCATAGCCCTTTTCCGCGGAAATCATGAAGGTTTCGGAAAACGGGTAGCGTGCGTTCAGGTCACTTGTCAGGGCCAGCAGCACCTCAGATTGGACCTTGTCGATCTTGTTGATCGCCAGCGCAACCTTTCGGCCCTGCCCGATCTCTTCCAGACCTTCGAGGATACGTTCGACCCCTTCGGTGATGCCGCGATGCGCCTCGATCATCAGCACGACGACATCTGCATCCGCTGCCCCGCCCCAGGCCGCGGCAACCATGGCGCGATCCAAACGACGACGCGGTTTGAAAAGGCCGGGTGTGTCTACAAAGACCAGCTGCGCATCGCCTTCCATTGCCACGCCGCGGATACGGGCGCGGGTGGTTTGCACCTTATGCGTCACGATCGAAACCTTGGCCCCGACCATGCGGTTCAGCAGGGTGGATTTGCCTGCGTTGGGCTCTCCGATCAGGGCGATAAATCCGGCGCGTGTGGTCATGTGTCTGGCGTTCCTGGTTGCAAGTGCGCACCCCTATAGCAGAAAGGCCGCGCGGGCCAGAGGGATTTGTCGCATTGCGGTCATGCAAAATCGGTGGCACGCCTAATCCAAGCCGCGCCAAATCCAGCCAGGCAACCATCGGAAAATGAGGCAAGACATGAAACGTCGCGAGTTTCTTTTGGGCAGCGGGGCTGCAGTCGGTGTGTTGGGGCTGGGCGGTTTCGGATTGGCGCAGGGCACGCCGGAGTTGACCATTCAACCAGCAAACTTTGCCCTGCGAAATACGGTGACGACCGGGATGGTCAGCCTGTCCCCGAACGCACCTCCACCGGTCTTATATGGCAAGCAAGGGGAAGTGATGCGGCTGCCCGTGCGCAATACGCTGTCGGAATACACGGCAATGCACTGGCATGGGATGCGGATCGCGAACAACATGGACGGGGTGCCTTACCTGACCCAAATGCCATTGGGCGAAGATGAGGTCTTTAGTTATGAATTCACTCCGCCCGATGCAGGCACCTACTGGTATCATCCACATTGCATGACGATGGAGCAGATGGCCCACGGCCTGACGGGCGTCATGGTGATTGCTGAACCCGAAGACCCCGGCTTTGACAGCGAACAGGTGATCAACCTGCGTGATTTCCGGCTGGACGATGATGGTGTGTTTCTGCCGGTTTTTACTCAACGAGGCGCAGCACGGGCCGGAACGTTCGGCAACGTCCACACTGCCAACTGGATACAAGGTCCTGTCTACGATCACACCGCGGGCAGTCTGGTGCGATTGCGAGTGGTGAATACGGACATAACGCGCATCTACAAATTGCATCTTGAGGATGGCGATGCGCGGATCATCGCGTGGGATGGCCATCCGCTTGAGATCAGCATTCCAATGCCCAGCGCAGATGAGCCACTTCTAGTGGGACCAGGTCAGCGCGTGGATTTTGCAGTTGCAATGCCGGACCACGAGGGGCGCAACGTTGCCCTTATGGCCAAACTGCCTGGTCAGCCACACAAGCCCATGGCGCTGCTGCGCGCGATTGGATCATCGGTGGCACGGGACCTGCAAGAATTGCGCCCCCTGCCTTTGAACCCGGTCTCCAAACCCGATCTGACCAACGCCGAACTGCACGAATTTGTTTTTGGCTGGACCCCCGAAGGTGGTGAACCCAACAACGGGTTCTGCGGCTCGCTGGGGTATAATTTCTGGTCTATCAACCGCAAACCATGGCCCGGTGACGCGGCGCAGGGTGTTGGGCCTTTGGCAACACTGGAAATGGGCAAAAGCTATGTCCTGAGGTTGCGAAATGAGTCCCCCAACTTGCACCCGATCCACCTGCACGGGTTGGCTTTTGTACCGCTGCGGTCAAACCTGCGCGAACTGCCGCCACTGATGACCGACACGATGCTGTTGCTAAAGGACGAGGTAACCGAGATCGCACTGGTGGCCGACAACCCGGGCGATTGGGCGTTTCATTGCCACGTCATCGAACACCAAAAGACCGGGCTGACTGGATTTATCCGGGTGGTATGAGGGGCGCGTTAGACGCCCCCCAGGCATTTCAACCGTTCTGACGTTCGATCAGGCGCAGAACGGCAACCATGACGATCCCGTAAAAAACATGCCCGATCAGTGCCACCCAGGTGATCGCCGAGAAGTTTAGGAAAGTCGGCAATCCGGACAAGGTGGTGATCCCGCCCAGGGCAAAAACCCAAAGGCCAAACCCATAGATCGCCGAGGCGGCGAACATTTGAACGGGGCCAAGGACCTTAACCCAGATCGGCTTGAAGATCAGAAACCATCCCATCGGATAAGCAATCAGACCCACAAGATAGAAATGCACGAAGAAGCCAAGGAAGGCATTGCTGGGCAAGCCGAGACTGGCCAGCAAGCTTTGGGCCAGCCCTTCGGGCGACAGATTGGCCCAGCCGATGCCGGGGCTGACAATCTGCCCCCAGAAATCGAAGGCGATCGTGGCGATAAAACCGGCGATGAACAAAAAGCCGATATTCACTGTGGTCAGTTTTGCGCTTTGCATTTGAATGCCTCAAATCATTGTATCTGTTTCGCTTTGCTCGCTTGTTCTTAGACATGCGCCAAAGCGGATGATGTTCAGATACGCCCGCGACCCGAGGTCTGCTATAGGCCTCAAGTTAGATTGAGAATTGTGACATGTTCGGGCTGTCGAGGGTTGCTATTTCAACTGATCCAGCAGCGCCTTTGCGGCGGCTTGTTCCGCCTGACGTTTCGACCCTGCCGTTGCCTGCGCTTCGGTTCCGTCCTGCAACCTAGCCGCAATCGTAAACACCGGTGCGTGGTCGGGACCGCTGCGTTTGACTTCGATGTAAGCGGGCGGTTTTTGCCCACGCGCCTGCGCCCATTCCTGCAGCGATGTTTTGGCGTCCCGCGCATCCGCTTCAACGTTGTGGACGCGATCCCCCCACAGTCGCAGAATGACGTCGCGCGCAGCCTCGAAACCGGCATCGCGATAGATTGCGGCGATTACAGCCTCCATCGCATCACCCAGCAAGGCCTGTTTACGGCGCCCTCCTGACAGCATCTCGGACCGGCCCAGTTTCAGCACCACGCCAAGATCGATTTGCCGGGCCACATCAGCGCAGGCCTCTTTGCGGACCAACGCGTTGAACCGAGGGGCCAACTGCCCTTCGGATGCTCTCTTGTCGGCCTCCAGCAGGGCGGTTGCCATGACAAGACCCAGAACCCGATCGCCCAGAAACTCCAACCGCTGATTGTCGGGTCGTGTCGAGGACGAGACCGATCCATGGGTCAGTGCGCGCACCAGCAGTTCAGGGTTCGAGAATTCGTACCCCAGACGCTGCTGGAAACCCTTTATCTCGGTCGAAAGCTTCAATTGACCGCCTTGAAGAAGCGATCCCCGCGCCATGTCCAGAAGAACAGCATCGACCGGCCAGCGGATGAGAAGAGGATGCGATCAGCCCGCCCGATCAGGTCTTCGTAAGGCACATAGCCTACGCCACCTGCGGATTGCGGCACGCGGCTGTCGCTGGAGTTGTCGCGGTTGTCCCCCATGAAAAAGTAATGCCCTTCGGGAACCGTGTAGATGCCGGTATTGTCAGCCGCCTGATTGCCGATGTTCAGCACTTCGTACGACACACCGTTTGGCAGTGTTTCGATCATACGCGATTTTTCGCAGACACCGCCAAAGCCGACAGGACCGTTTTCGCAGCGTGGGCGCAAACCTTGCGAGCCTTGTGGTTCGGCGACTTCGGTGAACACGCCATCAGGTTCTTGTTGTACGGCTGTGCCGTTCAGAATGACTTGACCGTCCCGCACTTGAATACGGTCCCCGGGCAGACCGATCAGACGTTTGATATAGTCGCGGCCACTGACCGGGTGGCGGAAAACAATGACGTCACCGCGTTCGGGGTCACCACCCCAGATACGGGTGTTGTCATCGCTTTGCATCCAGCCGCAGAGATCTTCGGCGTCAACATTCAGGCCGACGCTGGGAATGATCAGGCTGGGGCAGGACGCGTAGGAATAACCGTAAGACATTTTGTTGACGAACAGGAAATCCCCGATCAACAAGGTGGGTTTCATCGAGCCCGACGGAATCCAGAACGGCTGGAACAGGATGGTGCGGAACACGCCCGCAATCAGCAAGGCATAGACGATGGTCTTGATCGTCTCCCACACGGCGTTACCTGTTTTGGCTTCCTCGGCCATACTGCTCTCCGGTCGTTTATTCGTTGGGGTGCTACATGCGGGTCGGTTGGGGGCAAGTCAAGGCTGCGCAGGCGCATCGTGAAGCGGACGCGCCTCGATCACCACGAATGCCTGTGCCCAAGGGTGATCGTCGGTCAGGGTGACGTGGATAATCGCCTCATACCCTTCGGGCGTCATCTCTTTCAGCCGATCTGCCGCCCACCCCGTGACATGCATCACAGGCTGACCCGAGCGCAGATTGGTCACCGACATGTCCTTCCAGGCGATGCCCATGGCCAGACCGGTGCCCAGCGCCTTGGAGCAAGCCTCTTTCGCGGCCCAGCGTTTGGCGTATGTTCCCGCAACATCAGCGCGACGTTCCGCTTTGCTCTGTTCGATTTCGGTGAAGACACGATTGCGGAATCGATCTCCGAACCGGTCCAATGTGCCCTGAATGCGGTCGATATTTGCAAGATCTGTGCCGATGCCGAGTATCATGACAGCCGCACAGTCAAAATCTTGTAACTCGCGACCCCAAAGAACCCGGCAAAGGCGAAGTCGAACCACCGGCGAGCGCGGCGGTAGGCCTGCACCATACGCTCGGAGGAAAAGAGGAAGGCGTAGCCGATGAAGATCAACAACGATCCTGCGTAAAGCATGGCGAAATAGCCCAGCAACATCGAAAGGCTGGCATCATTCGGGGCGACGATGGCATAGATCGAGCCCCAGCTCAGGATCGCCTTGGGGTTGGTCAGGTGGATAGCTGCGCCCTTTGCAAAGATTGTGCTTAGTGAGCCGGTCACCGGGTTGCCGATAGCAACCTCATCAGACGTCAGTGCTCGGCGCAGCGCTTTGAACGCCAACCAACCCAGATAGGCCACACCAACATAGCGGATGACCTCGAACACCCAGACATTGGCCAGCATGATCGCCGATAAACCCAGCGCGGCGGCGATGCCCCAAGCGGCAGAACCAGCGCAAATACCCAACGCAAACACCAGGCCAGCGCGGCGACCTTCGTTCATTGCCGTTCCAGCAATCCCCATTGTTGCAGGCCCAGGAGAACCGCCGGCCATCAGCCAGGCAAACCAGATGACAACAAATCCGGGCGTGATCATCCGCGCGCCTCATCCATTAGACGCCGCATCTCGGCCATGGCAGGCGTGAGGCCGCGAAAGATGGCCTCGCCAATAAGGAAGTGGCCGATATTCAGCTCGCGCACTTCGGGGAATGCCGCGATCGGTTGCACGGTGTCATAGGTCAGGCCGTGACCCGCGTGGACCTCAAGGCCCAGTGCGTGGGCAAAAGCGGACATTTCGCGCAGGGCTTCCAACTCACTGTTGGCTTTGTCGTCATGGCTTTCGGCCATGGCATCGCAATATGCACCGGTGTGCAGCTCGATCACTTCGGCGCCGATACGGTGCGCGGCCTCGATCTGGCGCTGATCAGCAGCGATAAAGATCGACACACGACACCCGGCATCACGCAGCGGCGCGATAAAATGAGCCAGCTTGTTTTCCTCGCGCGCGACTTCCAGCCCGCCTTCGGTGGTGCGTTCTTCGCGCTTTTCAGGGACGATGCAAACAGCATGCGGCTTATGGCGCAAGGCAATTTTCTGCATCTCGGGCGTCGCGGCCATCTCAAAGTTCAACGGCACCGACAGGACCTCCATTAGGCCGTCGATATCGGCGTCCGAGATATGGCGGCGGTCTTCGCGCAGATGCGCGGTGATCCCGTCAGCCCCGGCCTCTTCTGCCAGCTTGGCAGCACGCAGCGGATCAGGATAGGCCCCGCCCCGCGCGTTACGCACTGTGGCCACGTGGTCGATATTTACGCCAAGACGCAGGTGGTTGTCAGACATCGCTCGAATCCTTCTTAAGGCCCTGGTCTGAACCTAGGGCATTCATCAGTGGAACGGCAGACTTTGTTTCGGCCAAGCGTTTGATTTCGTCAAACTTTGCCTTGATCTTGTCGCGACGGCGTTGCTGATAGGTGCGGATCAGCGGCAAACTGAGATAGGAGCAGATTACACCCGCCAGAATGCCCGGAAGAACGCCGCCAATCATGTAGGGAAAGAACACCTCGTTATAGAAGATGCTGAGCCCATGCCAGTCCGCGACATGATCGGTGAACATGGCAATAAAGTTGTTCTTCAGATCACCCATTGCATCTGTGAACTTGCCCATCAGACCATGCGTGTCGCCTTTGTGGAATTTGGTCCCCAGCAGGAAATGCCCGGTCTGCAGGCAAACCACGCCGATTGGCACATAGGTGAGTGGATTGCCAAAGAATGTTCCACTCAAAGCGGCCAGAATATTGCCGTTCAGCAGGCGCGCCACCACAGCAGCGACCAGAAAATGCAATCCGTAGAACGGAGTGAATGAGGCGAAGACGCCCGCCCCGATGCCACGCGCAATGCGCTCGGGCGAGTCCGGCAGCCTACGAACACGATGCTTGACGTAGTGAAAGGCCCGCGTCCATCCACCACGGGGATAGACGAATTCAGACGCGATCTGGACAGGCGAGCGTCGGTCTCGGCGCTTAAATACCACTCCTGATCACCCCTTCTCAGCCAGCCGCTACTGCGGTTTTGGTCCTGTCCCGAAAGCGTTCGACCGCGGCTACATCGCTTTCGGCCTCAAGCATCAGCATCAGCGAATGCAACTGTTCCAGGTCACGCAATTCGACACTGACCAAAAGGCGGTAAAAATCGGGTTTGCGGTCGACGAATTCGAGGTTCGAGATATTGGCCTTTTTCTCGCCGATCAACGTGCAAATGCGTCCCAGAACACCGGCATCGTTACCAATGGTCATATCCAGCGTCGCACCATAGACAGCCGGGTGCGTTCCCGAGTGCCAGTGCAAATCGACCCAACGATCGGGCTCACTTTCGAACTCGGACAGGCGGTCGCAGTCGATGGCATGCACGACAACACCTTTACCACGATAGGTTATGCCGACGATGCGTTCGCCCGGCAAAGGCTGGCAACAGGGGGCGCGGTCGAATTTTTGGCCGGGCTCAAGGCCGATCACCGCGCGGCGCGGGGAAATGGCATCCCCCTCATCCTGGGTCAGTTCAGGGTACACGGCACTGACCACATCATGCGCCGTCAGCTCGGCGCTGCCAAGACGGGCCAGCAATTCGTGCCGGTCTTTCAGGCGCAGGTGTTTTGCGGCTGTATCCAAGGCCTTCTCTGTGGCCTTTCGACCGACGTGTTCAAAACCAGAACGCGCAAGTTCCTTGCCCAGCTTGATGAACCGCTCGCGGTCGACCTCACGCAGCGCCCGCCGAATGGCGGTGCGGGCCTTGCCTGTCACTGCAATCTCAAGCCACGTAACTTGGGGCGTCTGGCCGTCAGCGGTGATCACATCCACCGACTGACCGTTCTTGATCCGTGTCCACAATGGCACGCGAATGCCGTCCACCTTGGCGCCAACGCAGGCATGTCCAATGCGGGTGTGGATGGCATAGGCGAAATCAATCGGCGTAGCCCCGCGCGGTAGCTTGACCACGTCACCTTTGGGCGTGAAGCAAAACACCTGGTCCGAGTACATTTCCAGTTTGACCGCTTCGAGGAAATCTTCGTGATCTTCCTCACTGTCGAACTGTTCAGTAAGGTTCGCAATCCACTTGGCCGGATCAACGGCAAAAGGGTTTTCCGAGCGGACACCGTCGCGGTACGACCAATGCGCCGCAACGCCGGTTTCTGCCACATCATGCATCTGACGGGTGCGGATCTGAACCTCGACCCGTTTCCCGTCGCGCCCCGAAACTGTAGTGTGGATCGAGCGATAGCCGTTTGATTTCGGCTGACTGATGTAATCCTTGAACCGTCCCGGCACCGCGCGCCAGCGCTGGTGAATGGCACCCAGCGTGCGATAACAATCTTCCTCGGACCGGGTGATGATGCGGAAACCATATATGTCGGACAAGCGCGAAAAGCCCTGATCCTTTTCCTGCATCTTGCGCCAGATTGAATAGGGTTTTTTGGCACGCCCAAACACTTCGGCCTCGATGCCCGCCTTCTCCAGCTCGTGCCGCATGTCGCCAGTGATCCGGTGGATCACGTCGCCGGTTTCGCGCTGCAAGGTGATAAAGCGGCGAATGATCGACTGGCGGCCTTCGGAATTCAGAACGCGGAAAGCAAGATCCTCAAGCTCTTCGCGCATCCACTGCATACCCATGCGACCTGCGAGCGGCGCATAAATATCCATCGTCTCGCGTGCCTTCTGCACCTGCTTTTCCGGGCGCATTGCCTTGATCGTGCGCATGTTGTGCAGACGGTCAGCGAGCTTGACCAGAATAACCCGCAGATCCTTGGACATGGCCATGAACAGCTTACGGAAGTTCTCGGCCTGTTTGGTTTCGCGGCTGGACAGTTGCAGGTTGGTCAGTTTGGTGACGCCGTCGACCAGCTTGGCAACCTCTTCCCCGAACAGTTCGGACACTTTGCCATAATTGGCTTTGGTGTCTTCGATCGTGTCATGCAGCAACGCTGTAATGATCGTCGCATCATCCAGGCGCTGTTCGGTCAGGATGGCGGCCACGGCAACGGGATGTGTGAAATAGGGTTCGCCTGAATGGCGGAACTGACCGTCATGCATCTGCTTTCCGAACTCATAGGCCCGGGCGATGCGGTCAGCATTTGTCTTGGGGTTGTAGTTGCGGACCAGCGCAATCAGGTCGTCTGCAGAAATCATCCGGTCCGCACCTTCATCTTTGGGGCTTACCCCTGGCCTTGAGCCTCCATCAGAGCGCGCAGCAGCTTCTCTTCCGACATATCGTCATCGGCCGGTTTGTCCGATTCCGCACCCATCAGCAGAGCCATCTGATCTTCTTCCGGCTCATCGACCTCAATCTGGGTCTGGTTGGCCTCGATCAGGCGCTCGCGCAGTTCATCCGCGCTTTGGGTTTCGTCCGCAATCTCGCGCAGCGACACGACGGGATTCTTGTCATTGTCACGGTCGACGGTGATCGGGCCGCCGGCAGAAATCTCGCGCGCACGATGGGCGGCAAGCATCACCAGTTCAAACCGGTTAGGAACCTTGTCTACGCAATCTTCAACCGTCACGCGGGCCATGGGGCGCTCTCCGTTACTGAATCCATGTCAGGAAGAGGTTTATCTAAGGGCGAATCCCCGCCTTGACAAGCAAGAAATGCTGCAAATGCACCGTTCACACAGCCGTGACTGCCGCAATATCCGACGCGGGCAGGTCTGCCAGCATTTCGGTTACCGTCCGGCCCAGCACCGGATGCCGCCAATCCGGGGCGACGTCCGCCATCGGAACAAGGACGAAAGCACGATCCTGCAGGCGCGGATGTGGAATAATCAGCCGGTCCGGCGCCTTTTGCGTCTGCTCCTGTGCCGGCAGGGTCAGCCAGCTGTCAAATTCGGTGCGATCTGGCAGAACCAGATCATCATAGCAGACCAGATCCAGATCCAGCGTTCGCATACCCCATCGCTGCACCCTTTCGCGCCCAAACTGATGCTCAATCTGGTGAAGCAGGTGCAACAAATCGGTCGGTGTCCTGTCCGTTTCGATCAAAGCAGCCGCATTGACGTAGTCAGGCCCGGCACCTGCCGGGAAGCACGGGGTCTCAAAAAAACGGCTGACGGCACGAATCACCACCCCATGACGCAAGATCGCGTCAAGGGCGCTTTGAAGTGTCACCTTGGGGCCAATACCTCTCAATTTGAGATTTGCGCCCAGCGCGATAACCGCTTTTGACATAGATTTGTACGTTCCATTCACTATATTCGGCGAATTGCATACTTGCGATACGACCGAAATGGCCTAATTATAGAAGATCAGCGCGCCGCCTATTTTTCAAACACCCACTCACGTAACACCACGGCGCTCTGTATTGTACCGGAAGGACCTATTTATGTTCTATAAAGACGAACGGCTAGCGCTGTTCATCGACGGCTCGAATCTTTATGCAGCCGCCAAAGCACTGGGGTTTGACATCGACTACAAATTGCTGCGCCAGGAGTTTATGCGCCGCGGCAAGATGCTTCGGGCTTTTTACTATACGGCGCTATTGGAAAACGACGAGTATTCCCCGATCCGCCCCTTGGTTGACTGGCTGCATTACAACGGCTTCACCATGGTGACAAAACCGGCGAAGGAATACACCGACAGCATGGGGCGTCGGAAAGTCAAAGGTAACATGGATATCGAACTGACAGTCGACGCCATGGAACTGGCACCGCGGGTCGATCATATTGTGCTGTTTTCGGGCGATGGGGATTTTCGCCCGCTGATTGCCAGCTTGCAACGTCAGGGCGTGCGCGTTTCGGTGGTTTCGACCATCCGCAGCCAGCCGCCGATGATCTCGGACGAGCTGCGCCGCCAGGCTGACAACTTCATCGAACTTGAAGACCTGCGCGACGTGATCGGGCGGCCTCCGCGTGAAATGCCCATGGAGCCACGCAGCGTTGCTGCAGGTGGACAGTAAGACCGGGCCACTCACCAAACCCGGGGGAAGAAATTAGCGCGGTCAGGCTGTACCAACCTGACCGCGCTTCTTTAACTAAAAGCAGGTACTGAAACACCTGCTGGCTAGCAGTGATTCATGTCATATCAATGACAATGTCCTGTCTGGACCATAGCCGGGAAAAGACTTACCTGTGGCCTATGGAGACCAAGACATGACCAAGCCGCCCCTTACCCTATACCTCGCCGCGCCGCGCGGGTTCTGCGCCGGTGTCGACCGGGCGATCAAGATCGTTGAAATGGCGCTGCAGAAATGGGGTGCTCCGGTGTATGTGCGGCATGAAATTGTGCACAACAAATTCGTCGTAGATGGTCTGCGCGCCAAGGGGGCCGTTTTTGTCGAAGAGCTGGACGAGTGTCCTAACGACCGACCCGTTATTTTTTCAGCGCATGGCGTACCGAAATCCGTTCCCGCGTCCGCGGCCCAGCGCGAGATGATCTATGTCGATGCCACCTGCCCGCTGGTCTCCAAGGTTCATGTCGAGGCTCAGCGCCATGCTGAAGCCGGATTGCAGATGATCATGATCGGCCACAAGGGCCATCCGGAAACCATCGGCACCATGGGCCAGTTGCCCGACGGCGAAGTGCTGCTGGTTGAAACCGTCGATGACGTGGCCTCGGTTCAGGTACGCAATCCGGAAAAGCTGGCATTTGTCACCCAGACGACGCTTTCGGTGGATGACACCAAGGATATTATCGCAGCCCTCCAAGTCCGGTTCCCGGCCATCGTTGGCCCACATAAGGAAGACATCTGCTACGCCACCACCAACCGGCAAGAGGCCGTCAAAGCCGTGGCTCCAAAATCGGATGCTTTGCTTGTTGTTGGCGCGCCGAACTCTTCGAACTCACGCCGACTGGTCGAGGTTGCGGCCCGCGCCGGGTGCAACTATGCGCAATTGGTGCAGCGCGCCCACGATATCGACTGGCGGGCGCTGGAAGGCATCTCAACCATCGCCATTACCGCAGGCGCGTCAGCACCCGAAGTGCTGGTGAATGAGGTGATTGACGCTTTCGACACCCACTATGACGTGACGGTTGAACTGGTCGAAACCGCCGTCGAAAATGTCGAATTCAAAGTGCCCCGCGTCCTGAGGCAAACCGCATGAGAGGCGTCCCCAGGGCGCCGTTGGTTCTGGCGCTGGCGGGGTTGATCCCGTTCATTTGGGGCGCGCTGACCTCCTTGAACGGCGATTTGCAGGATTGGGGCAGGCAAGAGCTTGGGTCGCGGTTCGTCGGACCGTATATTCAACTGTTCTACGGCTCGGTGATCTTAAGTTTTATGTCCGGTGTTCTGTGGGGGTTCGCCACCAAGACCTCGGGCGGCAAGGCAGCGACATGTTATATACTGTCAGTCTTTCCGGCACTTTGGGCGTTTTTCATGACCGGCGGTGGACCTGTTGAGGCGGGCATCAACTTGATGTACGGCTTCGCCGGTTTGCTGATGCTGGACGCGATATTTGCATATTGGCGACTGACCCCAACATGGTGGCTGAGGCTGCGCGTTCTGCTGACAGCCATCGTCCTGATATGCCTTGCCGTAGGAGTTTACCTGTGACCGACCGCAAGACAATTGACGCCTACACCACACGTGTTGCCGAGTACCTGAGCGTCCCATTGCCGCCCGAACAGATCGAGGCCCGCATGGCCTTTGCCGAAGCGGTTGCGCCGGGCGGCTATGTGCTTGACCTCGGCTCAGGCCCCGGTGCGGACAGTATGTTCTTCATGCGTGAGGGGCTGCGGGTTCGGGCATTGGATGCGACGCCGGCCTTCGTGGAACACGCCCGCGAAAATGACGTAGATGCGCATGTCGGTACATTTGACGATGTGACCGAAACGGCCACGTTTGACGGCATCTATGCCAGCTTTTCGCTGCTGCATGCGCCGCGCAAGGATTTCCCGCGCCATTTGGCGGCCATCCACCGGGCACTCAAGCCTGAGAGTATCTTTTTCCTTGGTCTGAAACTGGGAGCCGGTGAACACCGCGACGACATTGATCGTTATTACACCTATTTCTCACAGACCGAGATCGAAGAGGCTCTGGCGAAGGCGGGGTTCACAATTGACCGGATCACAACTGGCGTGGGCAAAGGCCTGGCTGGATCTTATGACGGTTTTATTCTGGTGATCGCCCATGCCTGAGTTGTTTGCCTATACCGATGGTGCCTGTTCGGGCAATCCTGGTCCCGGGGGCTGGGGTGTGTTGATGCGCGCAATGGATGGCGAGAAAGTCCTGAAAGAACGCGAGCTGAACGGCGGCGAAGCTGAGACCACCAACAATCGCATGGAATTGCTGGCCGCGATCAGCGCGCTGGAAACGCTGGAACGGACCTCGAAGATCACTGTGGTGACCGACAGCGCCTATGTAAAAAATGGTGTGACCGGCTGGATTTTCGGCTGGAAACGCAACGGCTGGAAGACCTCGAATAAGAAACCAGTCAAGAATGTCGATCTGTGGCAGCGACTGGACGAGGCGCAGGCGCGCCATGACGTGACCTGGGAATGGGTCAAGGGCCATGCAGGCCATCCTGAAAACGAAAAAGCCGACGAGCTGGCCCGCGCGGGCATGGCCCCGTTCAAACCCAAAAAGGCGCAAACGTGAGCGGTCTTGCACTGCTCGATTATGCCTCAGTTCTGGTTTTTGCCCTGACGGGTGCATTGGTGGCCAGCCGGGCACAGCTGGATTTGGTGGGTTTTGCCTTTATGGCCTGCCTGACTGCTGTGGGCGGCGGAACCGTCCGCGACCTGCTGTTGGACCGGCACCCGGTGTTCTGGGTCGGTCAACCGGACTATATCCTGATCGCCACAGCGGCAGCTGTGGTGGTGTTTTTCACCGCCCATTTGGTGGAAAGCCGATACAACTTGCTGGTCTGGCTGGACAGTTTCGCTCTGTCGATTGCCGCGGCAGCAGGTGCTGGCGCAGCCTTGTCGCTGAACCAATCCGGTGTCATCGTTGTGTTGATGGGCGTCACAACTGGCTGCCTTGGCGGCCTGATGCGGGACGTCGTCTGCAACGAAGTGCCACTGGTTCTGAAACAGGGTGAGCTCTACGTCTCTTGCGCGTTTGCCGGGGCTTTTGCCGCTGTGATCGCGACCCGACTTGGTTTCGACGAGCTGGCCACACTGGCCGCATGTGCGTTGATCTGCTGGTCATTGCGGGCGGGATCATTGGTGTTTGGCTGGCGGCTTCCGGTTTACAAGGCGCGCCCGCCGCGGCAATAAATGGGTGCAAAATGTTCGATCTGCATTTCCTGTGCCACAGAAGTGAGAACTGAAATGAAATTCACTTTCCCCGTTTTTGTCGCCTCACTGGCTCTTCTGGGTGCGTGTGCAGAGCGATACGACGCGGTCAGCTTCGTTGTACAGGGCGACGAAATCGTTGCTTCGGGGGCTATTGATCACACGACACTCAGCGCTTTTGAAGAAATCACTGCGGCCAATCCCGAGATCAAGACACTTGTACTGCAGAACATCGAAGGCTCGGTCGATGATGATGCAAATGTCGTTTTCAGCCGCGTTGTTCGGGACGAAGGGTTCGATACTGTGGTGCCCTCAAACGGCTTGGTCGCCTCTGGTGGCACCGATCTGTTCCTGGCAGGCAATCGTCGCACTTTAGAACCTGGCGCATGTGTCGGGGTTCATAGCTGGGGCGGCGGCGGATATGTGGCTGCCAACCTGCCCGAAAACCACCCCGAGCACGATCGCTATCTCAACTACTTCAATGATATTGGTGTCGACCCGGCCTTTTATTGGTTCACGCTTGATGCAGCGTCCGAGGAAGACATGCACTGGATGTCAGCAGAGGAAGCCAATCGCTTCAATATGGCGACGCGCAATTCCAAATCGTTGGGATCAACAGTGATTTGCGACGAGCGGTAGCCCCGCTCAACGTCGTAGATAGGTCTGCCAGATCCAGATCACCAGCAGAGCGCCCAGAACCGCGCCTACAAATCCGGACAACCACCCTGCCACGGTGATCAAGGCCCGCAACAGAAATCCGCCAACCAGTGCACCAACGATGCCAATCAACATGGTTGTGGGGATGTTGGCCTCGATCCGCATTAAACGGGTGGCCAGGAACCCTGCGGCGGCTCCGATGACGATCAGGGCGATGACAGGCATGTCACTTCCTCCAATGGGTCGGCACGATGATCAGCGCGCCGACGGATGACACAATAGCGTTCAATCCCGGGGACCCAAATGCAAGGTTAAACCCGAACATCCTGCCAAACATGATCTGAGCAAAGAAAAACAGAAAGGCACCGCCGATACAAATGATGATAGATTGCAGATAGCCGTTTCGGGTAAACCCGGTTTTTTCCGCGAGGCTTCCAACGACGGCTGCGATCAACACCGTCCCCATCAAAGTCATGTACAAGTCTGTTATTCCTTCTAAATCCGACTTCCCTTGGCCACAGGCCAGCCCCGCAGAAAGGTTTCCTTATCCTGTGCGCCTTTGCCCGCCCGTTGCAGGCGCAACAGATCAACGGCACCCTCGCCGCAAGCTATTGTCAAGGCATCGTCCAGAGCTTCGCCGGGTACGCCCTGCCCCTCGGCCAGACGCGACGCCAGTAGTTTCACGCGGTCCCCGTCAATCTCGGTCCAGGCACCTGGGAACGGGGACAGACCGCGGATCTGCCGGTCCACCCCGGCTGCGGGCCGGGACCAGTCAATCCGTGCCTCTGATTTGTCGATCTTGGCGGCATAGGTCACACCAACTTCGGGCTGCGGCTCGGGCGTCAGATCCGGCAGGTCATGCAAAGCCTCAACGATCAGTTTGGAGCCCATTATCGACAGCCGGTCATGCAACTGGTCGGTGGTTTCCTCGATCCCGATATCGGTTGCTTCGCGCATAAGAACCGGGCCTGTGTCCAGACCGGCCTCCATCTGCATGATGCAGATACCGGTTTGCGCATCGCCGGACATGATGGCGCGATGGATCGGGGCCGCCCCGCGCCAGCGCGGCAACAGGCTGGCATGGATATTCAGACATCCCTGGGCAGGCGCGTCCAGAATGGGCTGCGGCAGGATCAGGCCATAAGCGACCACCACAGCCACATCTGCGTTCAGTGCAGCAAAGGCATCCTGTTCATCTGACGATTTTAGAGACACCGGATGGCGGACAGTCAGGCCTAACGCTTCGGCCCGTGCGTGAACCGGTGTCGGTCTGTCCTTTTTGCCCCGACCAGCCGGGCGCGGGGGCTGGCAATATACGGCGACGATATCATGCCCAGCTTCGACAAGCGTATCCAGAACCGGAACCGAAAAGTCAGGCGTACCCATGAATACAACACGCATCTCTACCCCAGCTTTTTGGCTTTGCGCAGCAGCATGTCCCGTTTGACTTTGCTGAGCCGGTCGAAATACATCTTCCCGTTCAGATGGTCGATCTGGTGCTGTACGCTTGTGGCTTCGATCCCGACAAAATCGCGGCGATCCACCATCCCCTGCTCATTCAGAAACTTGACCGTCACTGCGCGCGGGCGCTTCACCTTGGCCGAAACACCGGGCAGGTTCGGGCTGGCCTCATCATGTTCGCGCAATTCGATTGAGCTGTGCAGGATTTCCGGGTTGGCCAGACGCACAGCCTTACCGCGTTCAGCCGAGCCGTCCACCACAGCCAGGCGCAACATCACGCCGATCTGCGGCGCGGCAAGGCCAACACCGGGCATCGCTTCCATCGTGTCGATCATGTCGTCCCAGATGGCACGGATTTCATCGGTGATCTCGGCGACGTCCTCCGCCTTGGTGCGCAGGCGTTTATCGGGCCATGGCAGGCAGGTGCGAGCGGTCATGCGCGGGCCTGCTCGCGCTTTAGTTTCTGCATCTTCCGCGTGATCATCTGCCGTTTCAGCGGCTTGAGATAGTCGATGAACAGCTTGCCGTTCAAATGGTCGATCTCATGCTGAACACAGGTCGCCCACAGGCCGTCGAATGTTTCCTGTTGCAAGTTCCCATCCTGGTCAATCCACGTGACATCAACCACTTTGGGGCGCGTGACCTCGGCGAATTGCTCGGGGATCGACAGGCAACCTTCCTCGTAGACATTGGTCTCATCGGACGAGGCGATAACCTCGGGGTTGAACATGATCAGCGGACGCGGGGCTTCGCCCTCTTCCTTAATGCAGTCCAACACGATCAACCGATCCAGCACGCCGATCTGAGGCGCGGCCAGACCAACGCCAGGCGCGTCATACATCGTCTCCAGCATGTCGTCGGCCAGCTTGCGCAGCTCGTCGCTGATATCTGCCACAGGCGCGCAGACCTTTTTCAGGCGGGGGTCGGGATGGATCAGGATATTACGTTTCATGGGGTTGATTTAGGCCATCCCGCACTGCACCGCAACGCCCCCCTTGCACCCGCTGGAATTGTAGCTAGCTTTCGTCCGGACAGATGGAGCAGACATGACTTTCAACGACCTGATCGACCGCCGGGGAACCAACAGTTCAAAATGGGATAAGATGGAGCAAATCTACGGTGTGCCCCCGCAGGACGGGCTGGCCATGTGGACGGCAGATTCCGATTACCCAACAGCGCCTTGCGTAATTGATGCGGTTCGAAAAGCGGCTGACCATGGGGTCTTTGGGTATTCGTGGATTCACCCGGAATATCTGGCATCGATTCAGTGGTGGATGAAGAACCGCCATAGCTGGGACATCGACACCGATTGGGTGCTGACTTCACAGGGGTTAGGCAATGCGATCGCCCTGTCTCTGGATGTCTGGAGCGAACCCGGCGACGGCGTCGTCATCTTCAGCCCTGTCTACCATGAGTTTGCCCACAAGGTGAACAAATCGGGACGTCGCGTTGTCGAGTGCCCGCTAGTTCGCCAAGGCGAAACCTATGGCCTGGATCTGGACGACGCTCAGTCGCGTCTGGACGGGTCGGAAAAGCTGTTGCTGTGGTGCTCGCCGCAAAACCCCTCGGGCCGGGTGTGGACACCGGATGAACTGCGTGCCGTGGCCGCATTCGCCGATCGCAATGGGTTGATTTTGGTGTCGGATGAGATCCACCACGATCTGGTCTATCCCGGCAATACGTTTGTGCCAATGGATGTCGCCGCGCCGGATGCGCGGCCGTGGACCGTGACGCTGACCGCGGCGTCCAAGACATTTAACATCGCTGGTCAGCGAACCGGTAACATGATCATTCCGGACCCCAAACTGCGCGCGGCCATGCGGCACCGCATTCAGACGTTGGACTATGATCCCAGCGCTTTGGGCGTGGCGATGATAACTGCCGCCTATTCGCCCGAGGGTGCGGCATGGGTTGACCAACAGGTCGCGCATCTGGCGGGCAACTGTCAAGTCTTTGACGCAGCAATCGCCGAGATCCCTGGTCTGTGGTCCATGCCGTTGCAGGCTACTTATCTGGCTTGGGTAGAATTCTCAGGAACCGGCATGACCCATGAAGAGTTTGTACGCCGCCTGCGCGAAGATGCCAAAATCGCAACGTCCTCAGGCCCCGGTTTCGGCGCAGGGGGTGAGACCTTCGAACGGTTCAACCTGGCTACTCAGCGTGCGCGGGTCGAAGAGGCATGCGAACGGCTAAAGCGCGCATTTGCTGATTTGCAGTGAACGAGGCGGCCAACGGCAATGTCGTTGGCCTTGCCCTCAATCCTTGTGCCCAATTAACGCAATCGGCGCGTCCGGCGCGCGGTAGAAATCCAGCGGAGCCTTGTCGGCAGCGGCCGTGCTGCGCTTGAATTCGTATCGCATCTCGCCTGCTTCATCCTCATCCGCGATGATCAGACATTGGTACAGGTGGTTGGCGCCATCATAGATGTCGACGAGCCCGCGCAGTCGCGGCGTGGTTTCAGCTTCAACCGTAAAGCCATCTTTCCACAATCGAAGAATTTTATAGGAATTGTCGCCAATTTCGACACGCAGGCGGCTGGTTTTCTTCAAACCGGCGATTCGGGCCGCATCCAATTCGGCAGTAATTTCCTTTGAAACATACGTACTCATAAAAATTTCCCCCAACAGAGTACTCTATTGTGAGGCGCAAATTGTAAAAATCCAGTGAACCCGGTCACAGTCAGCGCCGAGAAATCAATTTGTTGCACAGAAATCCCAATCCAACTTGTGCGTGTGCGCAGGCAGATTGCGCGCGTCCTCGCATAGGAACGGCACTTGCGACCGCCTATGTTTGGCTAAATCGCTTTTCGGAGGGCATGAGATGGGCCTGTTGGTCGACGGTAAATGGCACGACACTTGGTATGACACCAAATCCACTGGCGGCGCGTTCAAACGCAGCGCCGCGCAGTTCCGCAACTGGCTGACTACAGACGGCAGCGCCGGGCCTTCGGGCAAGGGTGGTTTCAACGCTGAAACCGGGCGCTATCATCTTTATGTCAGCCATGCCTGCCCTTGGGCGCACCGCACTCTGATCTTCAGGGAACTGAAAGGTTTGAACAGGCACGTCTCAGTCTCGGTGGTGCATCCCGACATGCTGGACAAGGGCTGGACCTTTGAGACTGATGACGACGGGGCAACCGGAGACACACTTTATAACCTGAATTTTGCCCATCAGGTCTATACAAAGGCCGACCCAACATATTCGGGTCGTGTCACAGTGCCGATCCTGTGGGACAAGAAACAGCAGACGATCGTATCAAACGAAAGCTCGGAAATCATCCGCATGTTCAATTCGGCCTTTGACGGGATCACCGGAAATACCGATGATTACTGGCCCGAGACAATGCGGGATGAAATCGAAGAGGTGAACGCGCGCATCTATTCCAACGTCAACAACGGCGTCTACAAATCCGGCTTTGCCACCAGCCAACAGGCCTATGACGCCGCCGTGGATCCGCTGTTTGAAACACTGGACTGGCTGGAAGACCGTTTGACTTTAAACCGTTATCTGATGGGTGATCGCATGACCGAGGCTGACTGGCGGTTGTTCACGACGCTGATCCGGTTCGATCCCGTCTATCATCTGCATTTCAAATGCAATCGGCGGCGGCTGATCGATTATCCGAATCTTTGGGCTTATACGCGCGAGTTGTATCAATGGCCGGGCGTCGCTTCGACGGTGAACATGCATCACATCGTGCGCCACTATCACTATAGCCACGAAAGCATCAACCCGCATCGGATCATCCCGACCAACCCGGTTTTGGACTACATGGAACCGCACGGGCGCGGTCAGCGGCCCGCCGCGTAATGCTCGACCATCGCCGCCAGATCTTCTGGCGGCGTGCCGCTTTGCACATAAGCGCACGCGTTTGGGCTGTGTGCAAAGATCGATCCGTCTGAAAAAAAGGTGGTGTTGGTGACAAAGATCACCCGCGCCTCGGGGCGGCGATAGCTGGCGAAATCGGCCACTGCCAACGCACTGCCATTTTCCAGCACCAGATCCAGCACGATGATATCGAAATCCGTGCCGTACAGCGCAAGGATCGCAGCCTCTTGCCCGGCAACAAGCGTCACTTCGGCGCCTTGCCGTTCCAGATGTCTTTTCCAGACCCGACCAAGGTCGGGGTTACTCTCAACAATCAGTACATTCATTTGCAACAACCTCGGCACTTGGTAGAGTGTGCGGTGCCGACCCCCGTGGTTTGTGATCACGCTTATTCCTTAACAAAGTGTTAATGGTGCCCGTCAACCGGGCCGATCACGCGGATTTGCTTGTGTAAGCGGCGAAAATCCGCTTGAAGCACAACAAACACGCAATTCCGGCGAGAACATCGATGGCAAGCCCAATGGCAGATTTGAACCCCCGTGCCGCGCGCGACCATGGCGGCGGGCTGGACGGTGCTATCGCCCGGTTCGGCGGGGCACGCGACAACTGGCTGGACCTGTCCACCGGCATCAACCCACACCCGTATCGGGTGTCGGGACTGACTCCATCGGATTGGGCCGCGCTGCCGGATCACGGTGCGTTCGAACGGCTGTCTGCCGCAGCACGCCAGTTCTGGTCCGTTCCAGATGGTGCAGCGATTCTGCCCGCGCCCGGCGCTTCAGCAGTAATCGCCCGCATGCCTGCACTTGCTGCGACGGGTCGGGTTCAGATCACAGTACCTACTTACAACGAACACGCGGCAGCTTTCTCCGCGCAGGGTTGGACAGTTCAATCGAACGGCCCAGCCGAGGCGCGCGTCCTTGTGCACCCGAATAATCCGGATGGACGTATCTGGACCGTAGAGGACGCCGATGCCCCGCTGACCGTGATTGATGAGAGTTTTTGTGACGTTTGCCCTGACGCATCCCTAATTCATCTGGCCGAGCAGCCCGGTGTGATCGTGTTGAAAAGTTTCGGCAAGTTCTGGGGTTTGGCCGGGCTACGACTGGGATTTGCGATTGGCCGCCCTGACCTGATCTCAAAGCTGAACGATCTGACCGGGCCGTGGTCCGTCTCAGGCCCAGCCCTTCGGATCGGGGAACAGGCGCTGCAGGACACAGACTGGGCCAAGGCGACCCGTCAGCAATTGGCGGATGCGGCAGATCGGCTGGACGGTCTCGTCACGGGCAAAGATGCAAAACTAGTCGGCGGCACCACATTGTTCCGCCTTTATGACGTCGACGATGCCGCCGCCTGGCAGGCCAAGCTGGCCCGCGCCCATATCTGGAGCCGCATATTCCCCTACTCAAACACCTATCTGCGCCTTGGCTTGCCGCCCGCAGACGGGTGGCGTCAGCTTGAGGCCGCGTTGTGAGCACAGCTTTTCTGCTGGTTTGCGCCATGTGTCTGGACGCGGCGCTTGGAGAGCCAGATTGGCTCTGGTCGCGCATTCGTCATCCGGCAGTGATGATCGGCACCGCCATCGGCTGGCTGGATCAGCGTCTGAACCACGGAACGAATAGACGCCTGAAAGGCGTGGCCGTCGTGGTGCTGCTGATCTTTGGCGCAGTGACTCTGGGCCGCGCGCTGACCGTGTTTGGGCCAGTGATCGAGATCATCCTTGCCGCAATTCTGCTGGCACAGAAGTCACTGGTGACCCATGTCCGCGACGTGGGCGAAGGGTTGCGCGCCTCGTTGGTCGAGGGGCGCGCCAAGGTTGCCATGATTGTTTCGCGCGATACGCGGGATATGACTGAAGCGCAGGTCGCCCGATCAGCGATTGAGAGCGCTGCCGAAAACCTCAGCGACGGAGTAATTGCGCCCGCCTTCTGGTTTCTGGTCGCGGGCCTGCCTGGATTGCTGATCTACAAGGCGGTCAACACCGCCGATAGCATGATCGGCTACCGATCAGAAAAGTACCGCGATTTCGGCTGGGCCGCTGCGCGTCTAGATGATGTGTTGAACCTTATCCCCGCCCGTCTGACCTGCATAATGATCGTGGCGTTGTCCGGCCAATGGGCGCGCTGGCCCGAAATGGTCGCGGATGCACGTCGCCATATCTCACCCAACGCCGGTTGGCCCGAGGCCGCTATGGCGCGCGCACTGAACGTCGCCCTTGCCGGACCACGCAGCTATGATGGTCAGGTCCGCGATCTGGCCTGGGTCAACGGTGATGCGCCACGTAACATCGGCGCGCCGGAGATTTTCCGCGCATGTGACATGCTTTGGCGGGTTTGGGGGCTTGCACTGGGCCTCGTGTCGGTGTGGGTTGGGGCAAATTTCATTTTCTGAGGGACCTAAAAATGCGTTTTCTCTCCGGCATCATTGCCGCCACCCTGCTCGCCTCTCCCGCCCTGGCCCAATGTGGCGGCGGGTTCAATTCCTTTGTGAAGGGTCTGAAGGCCGAGGCCGTTCAGCAAGGGTTTGACAAATCCACCGTGAACAGCTTTTTCAAAGGTGTTCAGCAGGACAGCGCGGTTCTAAAGGCGGATCGGGCGCAAGGCGTATTCCAAATACCGTTCATCGATTTTTCACGCCGCCTGATCTCGCAGAACCGGATAGATCGCGGCAAATCCATGTCTCGCAAATATGATGCGGTGTTTGACCGGATTGAGCGGGAATATGGCGTGTCGCGCGGCGTGTTGCTGGCATTCTGGGCGTTCGAGACCGACTATGGCGCGGTACAAGGTGACTTCAACACCCGCAACGCTCTGGTCACTCTCGCGCATGACTGCCGCCGCCCTGAGCTGTTCCGCCCACAGGTTTTTGCTGCCATCGAACTCTACAGCCAAGGGGATTTTGACCCCAACCGCACGACCGGTGCCTGGGCAGGTGAGATCGGCATGGTGCAAATGCTGCCCCGCGACATTCTGGAAAATGGCGTGGACGGGGATGGCAACGGCAAGGTCTCGTTAAAAACCTCGGCCCCGGATGCGCTGATGTCGGGCGGCAAGATGCTGTCGCATCTGGGCTGGCGTCCGGGTGAACCCTGGCTGCAGGAGGTAACTGTTCCCGCCCAGTTGGACTGGTCCCTGTCCGGACCCGGCAAGTCGCGGTCCGTATCAGAGTGGCAGGCGATGGGCGTTCAGGCGCGCAGCGGATCATTGGCCAACCTGCCCGCATCGCTGATCCTGCCGCAGGGTCGCAACGGCCCCGCATTTTTGGCCTATCCAAACTTTGACGTCTATTTCGAATGGAACCAGAGCTTTGTTTATGTCCTGACTGCCGCCTATTTCGGCACGCGGTTGGAGGGAGGGCAAATCTACGACGCAGGTTCCCCGCCACAAGGCCTGTCGGGTGCGCAGATGAAGCAGCTGCAGACAAAATTACAAGCGCGTGGGCATGATGTCGGCAAAATAGACGGCATCCTCGGTGCAGGAACGCGCGCAGCTGTTCAGGCGGAACAAGCCCGACTGGGGCTACCAGCAGATGCGTGGCCGACGGCAGAGTTGTTGAACAGCCTCTGACGCAACGCTCAAATGTCGGCCGGGGCGTATTTGCGCCCCGCCGACTTATGTCTCATCAAATACCGGTCGCGGCGCACCATTTTCGTCCAACGCAACAAATACGAAATCCGCATCCGTGACCTTTTGCGCCTTTTCCGAATACCTCGGGCGAGCCCATGCATCCACGTGAATGCGCATCGATGTGCGCCCAACTTTCAACAGCGTCGCATAAAGTGTGACTTCATCCCCTACCTTAACCGGACGCAGGAATTGCATCGCCTCAACCGACACAGTCGCACCACGCCCTTGCGAAACCCGCCCGGCCATGTTTCCGGCAGCTAAATCCATCTGCGACATCAGCCACCCGCCAAAAATATCCCCTGAAGGGTTCGTGTCTGCCGGCATCGCGATACTTCGGATCACCAGCACTCCATCGCCCTGCTGACGCCCATGAGAGCTGCGTTGTTTTCCAAGAGCCAGTGTGTCTTTGGATGCTTCGCTCACTTACTTTTCCTTTTTTGACCAGCGCGATCTGCGCAGCTCTGTCGCCCCATGATCTTATTGCATGCCCCGGCAATCACAAACACAATGCCAGATGCTGTTTTGAAAGCGCTGGGAAGTCTGCCGAATTACTCGGGCCGGACCGGGTATCGGTCGCCTTTCTCGTCAATCAGAACCAAACGCTTACCGCTGCGTACATAGAGATCACAGCGGCTGAACCCGTTACGATAGGCAATGCAGACACTGCCGTCTTCGGCGATGGAATATGTCCCGAACGCGGATTCCCCGCTGGCGTAGGTAAAGGAATAGGCCCCACCAGCCGAAAACTTGGACTGTCCGTCGTCATAGAAGGTCAGCGTTCGCCCCGCCAGGGCATCCAGATCGGCAGATGAAAGCGGGACATCTCCGGGTTTTGTTGGCCATTCCGCCGCCACAACCGGGCTGGCAGTCAACAGGGCAAGGATCAGATATCGGGTCATAAGGCCACCTTAACCCGCCACCGGGCGATTGGGGCATAACGTTGCGGTGAACAATCAGGCGACCATCTGTTCGGCCTTTTTTAGATCGACCGAGACCAATTGACTGACGCCCTGTTCCTGCATGGTTACGCCAAACAACCGATCCATCCGCGCCATGGTCACCGCGTGGTGGGTGATGATCAGGAACCGAGTGTCCGTCTGGCGGCACATTTCGTCCAGCAAATCACAAAAGCGGGTGACGTTGGCATCGTCCAGCGGCGCGTCGACCTCATCCAGCACACAGATCGGCGCGGGGTTGGCGAGGAAGACGCCAAAGATCAGCGCCGTGGCGGTCAGGGTCTGTTCCCCGCCCGACAGCAGACTAAGCGTCGACAGCTTCTTGCCTGGCGGTTGGCACATGATTTCGAGCCCGGCATCCAACGGATCATCGCTTTCGACCATGACCAGATTGGCCTCGCCACCGCCGAACAGATGCTTGAACAACATGGCGAAGTTGGAATTCACCTGCTCGAACGCAGTCAGCAGACGCTCACGACCCTCGCGGTTAAGACTGGCGATGCCGCTGCGCAGGGCCTTGATCGCCTCTTCCAGATCGGCCTTTTCGCTGTTCAGTGTGTCAAACTCTTCCTGAACTTCTTTGCTGTCTTCTTCGGCGCGCAGGTTCACCGCACCCATCGCGTCTCGTTGACGCTTGTGGCGGTTTACTTCGGCCTCCAGCGCGTCGGCGGCAGGCATCTGGTCGGGGTTCACATCCAGTTGGTTCAGCAACTGGTTCGGCGTCAGCTGCTGGTCTTCAGCGATCCGCTCAGCGGCGGCCACGACGCCTTCCTTGGCTGCGTCACAGCGCGCCTCGGCCGCCGCGCGGGATTCGCGGGCTTCGGACGCCAAACGTTCAGCCTCACGCTCGGCCAACACAACCTCGCGCTGCTGCGTCTCAGCCTCGGCAAGCTTGTCGGCGGCCTCGGCGCGCCGGGCCTCGGCTGTTTCGATCAACTCGTTCAGTTCTTCACGCGCCTCGGCGATCTCACCCGGGGCGGCCATCGCCTCGGACAGTTCCCCCTCAGAGCTTTCCTTGCGCTCGACCAATTCCGAGATACGTTTTTCTGCTGACTCCAACCGGTGCCGCCACCCACTGAGGTCCTTTGTCACTTCTTGAGCCCGCCGCGTCCGCGCCTCGCCTTCGCGGCGCAGCTCATCATGGGATGAACGATGGGTCAGCATGGTGATCCTTGCGGCCTCAACCGTTTGCTTGATGTCCTCGACCTGCGCACGCGCGCTATCGACATCACCCAGGCCATCCAGCGCTCCCTCGGCCTCGCGCAGTTGCGCCCGGGCTGACATGGCATCTTCCTTGTGCCGGTCAACAGCAAGGGCGAGAGTTTCCAGCTTACCCTGCGCCAGATTACGGTCGGCCTCGGCCCGGCTCAGCTGACGCGCGGTTTCCGCCATCCGCTGGTCGGCTGCTCGGCGGGCTTCGCGGGCCCGGCGGTCTGCTTCGGTGACATCCGCCAATTGCTGCGACAGCGCTTCATGCGCGGCGCGGGCACCATCAGCCTGCGCTTCGGCGCGGGTAAGTTCCTGTTTCAGAGCTTCAAGCTTGTTGAGCTGCTCCAACCGCAAGGCTGCAGCGCTTGGCGCATCCTCGGCCCATGCCCGAAATCCATCCCAACGCCACAAGTCACCTGAACGGGACACCAGACGCTGCCCCGGCTTCAATGAGGCTTGCAGCTGCGCGCCCTGATCCGCATCAACCAACCCGATCTGAGCGATCCGGCGGCTCAGACGGTCCGGGCCCGAGACATGCAACGCCAATGGTTCGACCCCGTCGGGCAAGGGCTGATCTGCATCATAGCCCGAAACTTGGACCCAGCCCGACGGTCCGTCGGCGTCGACCAACGGTGTACGCAGGTCGTCAGCCAGTGCCGCCCCCAGCGCCTTTTCATAACCGGGCTCGACCCGCAGCAGATCCAAAACCTGCCCGCCTTCGGCCGTATCCCGTTCGACCAGCTTGGCCAGGGCGGATGTCTCGGCACGGATTGCACCCAGTTCACCCTCGGCCTCGGACCGCTGCGCGCGCGCCTCGGCCTCGCGCGCCTGCGTTTCGTTGCGCAATTCATCTGCCGCGGCCAGCGCTTCTTCGGCGGCTTCTGCAGCCTCTCGCGCTTCTTCCTCGCCTTCCTGCGCTTGTTCGTACGCTTCGCTGGCACGGGTCAAAGCATCACGAGCCTCGTCTACCGCCGCGCGGGCTTTCTCTTCCTCACCCTCGGACCGGGCCAGTGTCTTACGGCTGTCTTCGACCAATCGTTGCGCCGACTGGTGACGGGCTACAAGACGCGCCATATCCTCGGTTTCCTGCGACAAGTGATCTTCACGATCCTGCAGCACAGATGCGGCTTCGCGCGCGATCTCGGCGGCCTTAGCCACTTTGTCGTCATGCCCTTCTGCCGCTTTGGCCAGTTCGCGTGCTTCCCATTCGAGACGCTCGATCATCTGGCCCGCGTCCCTGTTCAGGCCGGTTTCGCGTTCGATATCGTTGGCCAACTGCTGAATTCGGTTGGCCAGCGTCTCGATCGTCTGACGCGCGCGGGTTTCTTGATCAGCCAGCTGATCACGCTGCACCTGCTGACGTTGCAAGACGGCGGCGGCGATTGCCTCCTCCTCGCGCAACGGTGGCAGAGTTTCCTCGATTTCAGACCGCTTGGTACTGGCGGCGCGCGCTTCGGCCTCGGCACGGGAAGCTTCGGTGATCCGCTCGCGCAAGACGTCTTCGGCTTGCTGGCGGGCCATGTCGGCCTCTTTCCAGCGTCGATAGAGCAGCATGCCCTCGGCCTGCCTTAGCTGCTCGCCAATCTCGCGGTACCGCGCCGCCTGACGCGCCTGACGCGCAAGCTGCGCTAATTGGGTGCCCAGTTGCTCCAGCACGTCATCGACACGGGTCAGGTTGGATTCGGTGCCCTTCAGCTTAAGCTCCGCCTCGTGGCGGCGCTGATAAAGGCCCGAAATACCCGCCGCCTCTTCCAGAATGCGGCGGCGTGCACGGGGCTTGGCGTTGATCAACTCGGCAATGCGGTTCTGCCCCACCAGCGCCGGTGAATGCGCACCGGTCGAGGCGTCAGCGAACAGCATCTGCACGTCACGCGCCCGCACGTCCTTACCATTGGTTTTGTAGGCGCTGCCCACATCACGCGTAATGCGGCGAACGATTTCCAACTGGTCGCTGTCATTAAACCCCGAGGGCGCCAACCGCTCCGAGTTATCCATTGTCAGGACAACTTCGGCAAAATTGCGTGCCGGACGCGTCGCGGCCCCGGCAAAGATCACATCCTCCATCGCGCCACCGCGCATGGATTTAGGGCGGTTTTCCCCCATCACCCAACGCAACGCTTCCAGAAGATTGGACTTGCCGCAGCCATTTGGGCCCACCACACCGGTCAACCCATCCGCGATAATCAGATCGGTCGGGTCAACAAAGCTTTTGAAGCCGGTGAGTTTGAGTTTGCTGAAACGCAAAGGCCGCTCGTCCCATGATTCCTATATCTGGAAGTCTGCGCAACCCATTGGGGGTGAGTCAACGGAGTAACGCAGGATATGGGATTTCACGCCAAGTTATCCACAATATCTTGCCAAAATACGCAAAAAAGCGCGTATCTCAGTAAGGAGCACACTCAAAAACCTGATAGCCATAGTCTTCGTAGTAGCCATAGTCGGTACATTCATAGGGACCGCGAAGAAGGCTGCCGAAAATCAGCTTTTTCCCAAGTTCCCGGTCGCAACCCAGTATGCCCACAGTGACCGCAGCGTCGCCCAGAACATCCAGCAACGGGCAACCCGACACCTGTGCCATAGCCAGTGCGGCCCGGTCGCGAATGGGGCCAAGGCGCGGAGTATATTGAGAATTGATGCGAACAGCCTCGGCCAGTTGATCGCGGACCCGCACGTCAAATACACTGCCATTCACCGCAACGCGGGTCGCCGGCACATCGCGAAAGTGGAGCGTGCCAGCCGAACAAGCGGCCAGCACTAGGAGGGACAGATACCGGATCATGCCCGCAGCATTGCAGCATCAACGTTAACAAAACCTTTCCAACGCTCAGGAGCGCAGAACCTCGCCCAATCGCTGAATACCTTCGCGGATTGTATCCTCATCCGAGTTTGAGAAACTCAACCGGATCGTGTTGGTCCCGCTGCCGTCCGGGAAAAAGGCTCCACCCGGGACAAAGGCGACTTTGACCGTGTCCAGCGCCCGGGCTAACAGTTCGGCCCCGTTTGTACCGACTGGCAATGTCAACCACACGAACATGCCGCCTTCGGGCTTGGTCCACTGCACCCCATCGGGCATATGGTCCTGCAACGCCTGCAATATTGCGTCGCGGCGGGCACCATAGACACGACGCAGCATCGGGATATGCGTGTCGAAACAAGCCCGTGCCACCTGGTCAATGGCCATCTGGTTGATGGTCGCCGAATGAAGATCGGCAGCCTGTTTCATCAGCACCAATTGAGAAATCACCGGCTTTGCCGCCACGACCCAACCAACCCGCAACCCCGGAGACAAGGTTTTCGAAAAGCTTCCGCAATAGATCGTGCGGCAATCTTCAATCGACCCTTTACGCGCCAATTCCAGCGCCAGAACCGGAGGGATGGCATCCCCGTCGTAACGCAGGGCCTGATAGGCGCCATCCTCGATCACCGCACAGTTCAACTCATCTGCCAGATCCAGCAGCGCCTCCCGCCCCCGCAGATCCACGGTTTCGCCTGTCGGGTTGGCGAAATCGGGCGAGAGATAGGCGAATTTGACCGCGCCTTCGCCCGCTGACGCCGCATATTCTGCAGCGCCCCGGTTGCCATTGATTCTGAGCCGGTCAAAACGTGGTTCATAAGCATTGAATGCAGCCAATGCGCCCAGGTAGGTCGGCCATCCGACCAGCGCAGTATCGCCCGGCGACAGATAGAGTTTACCCAGATAATCTAGTGCCTGCTGCGAGCCTGACGTGATCAGGATGTTCTCAAGCCCGCATTCCACTCCGATTGAACGCATGTGGTCGACGAGCCATTCCCGCAACGGGACGTAGCCTTCGCTGACGGAATATTGTAGCGCCTGCGCCTGCTGATCCGGGCCTAAAGAAGTTTGAAACGCAGCGGAAAACCCTTCGGCCGGGAACAGGGCAGGATCGGGGATGCCGCCTGCAAACGAGATGATCCCCGGCTGATCCAACAGCTTTAGCAATTCGCGTATCTCAGACGCTTTCATCCGGGACGCCCGCGTGGCGAACAATTCGTGCGTAGACATGAGTCTCCTCCGCTCTCATTCACGGCCAGCGTAGAGAGGAACAGTACAAAGTCAACAATGCTGACCTAATATTTTCAAGCCACGTGAACCGGCATTCTTGAACCTCGCCGCCATCCGTGGTCATGTCAGTTGACCAATTTCCGGAATGACGCCTGTATGCCTTTTCAAAAAGTTCAGACCGAAAAGCTTTCAATCGCGGTGGTTCGCCAGATTGAACTGCTGATTCTGCGCGGCATACTGCGCCCCGGCGAACGTCTGCCCGCCGAACGCGAATTGGCCGAGCGGCTGGGCGTATCCCGGCCATCCCTGCGCGACGCGATCGCAGACCTGCAAAGCCAAGGGTTGCTGACAGCAAAGGCAGGGTCCGGCATCTATGTGGCCGAGGTTCTGGGCTCAGCCTTCTCCCCGGCGCTGATCCGGCTGTTCGGCAGCCATAACGAGGCGGTGTTCGATTACCTCTCGTTCCGGCGCGACATGGAAGGGTTGGCCGCCGAGCGCGCGGCCCGGTTGGGCTCGGACAGCGATCTGAAGGTGGTTCAGACAATCTTTGACAAGATGGAAGCCGCCCATATCCGCAATGCGACCGAAGATGAGGCGCAGCTGGACGCGCAATTCCACATGGCGATCATCGAGGCCAGCCATAATGTGGTCATGCTGCATATGATGCGGTCAATGTACGATCTGTTGCGGCAGGGCGTGTTCTATAACCGCCAGATGATGTTCCAGCAGCAAACGACGCGCGAGGCTATCCTGGACCAGCACCGCGCCATCAATACGGCGCTTCAGGCACGCGACCCGGCCGCTGCCAGACAGGCGGTTCAAGAACACCTGAGCTTTGTTGAACGCTGCATGGCCGATCAACAAAAAGCAGAAAGAAATGAAGAAATCGCGCAGCAACGCCTTCAACACGAGGCAGGCACCACTTAACGCTTGCGCTGACGGTCCCTGACACGCCGCGTCATTTCGTGATTGTTCTGCCGGACAAGACTTGCGCCGCAATACAATATTTCTAGGTTTCGGCGCAGCCACCTAAGCGGCCATATGGCACCCACGAATTCTGCATCGGACAAGAACGTACCCAACTGCCCGGTAAGCATTTATTTTGGCATCGGCGTTTTATCCCTGGTCACAATCCACGCAACCTGCTGACCAACCTGGACTTCCACAAATCTAAAGGTTTCAAAGGCTTCGGATCAGAGCGGCGAAGCGTTGGAAATGCCTGATCTGCTTCCTCGCGCGTCCTGAGTTTCAGCGGTTCCTTTAGAACCGATTCTACAATGTCACCAACGATAGCCGGCCTTTGTCGCTCGCGTTCAATAACCTCAAGCATCTCGCCGTGGTAAGCATTCATCGCCTCAGAGCGTTGCCCCGCGCGAAAGCGAAACGCACCGATGCCGGTATGAACCGGAACCAGGTCCGCGTGACGCAAAAAGCGCAGCCACAATTCCCCATCCACCGCCAATTTCAAAGATTCGTCCAATCCGCCGCCTGCCTTGTCCCACAGGCTGCGCCGCCAAAAGGTCGACTCTTGCTGAATCCATTGATAGTCGCCCGCCAGAAGCCGAGGGTATGAAACCGGTCTGGGCCGGCCCGCGCGCAGAACGTGCCCGGATTCGTCAATCGTCGTGAGTTTGCCGGTGATCCACTCGGGACCAGAGTTTCCCGCGAACAGGGACCCCACTGTTTCCAACCCTCCGGGCATCAGCATATCGTCGGAATTGATCCATCCCATGACCTCGCCCGTGGCCACGGCAAAGCCCTTGTTGACCGCATTGGCCTGCCCGGTATCCGGCCCGGACAACACATGGCTGAACGCATCCCGGTAGCGTTCTACGATCTCCAGCGATCCGTCTGTGCTGCCGCCATCGGACAGGATCAATTCAAGATCTGGGTAGGATTGATCCAGCACCGAGGTAATGGTCTGTTCCAGAAACCCGGCACAGTTCAGATTGGGGATGACCAGGCTAATCTTTGGCAAATTCATTGGCGATCTAGTCCTTCCACCCCGGAACGTCACATCTCGAGGAGCCGAGGCAAACAATTAGGAACCAATACTTTGACATCCGAGTTCTTCTCGACAAACGCCTTCAGAACCTGATCCGTTTCGTCGGAATTGTCGTTTGTGGCGATGATCACGCGGCTGCGGGGCAGTTGTCGTCTCAGACGGTCAATGCGGGCCAGCGTTGCAACCAGTGCGTCCCCACCAAAGCGGACAGTTCCTAGAATGTTCATGGGACCTCCAATTGACTGAAAATCAGAGGCGCAAAAACACTTTGACCCGAAAGCAAGCTTCCGGGTCAAGAATCTTCAACGTTTTTGAAAATCAGTGCAGTTTGTCACCAACATCCGCAATCGCTGCGTCGATCAGTTTGTTCGCCTGTGCGGCCGTCATCTGCTTGGCCAGAACTGCATTGGCAGCCGATACCGCAACGGTGATGGCCTGATCACGGACTTCCTTGACAGCTGACGCTTCAGCCGAAGCGATCTGGTCCTGAGCTGCAGCCAGACGGCGGGCGATGGATTTCTCCAAATCGACCTTTGCCTGTTCTGCCGCCAGAACAGCATCTTCTTTGGCTGCAGCCACGATGGCATCCGCTTGGGTCTGCACTTCACGCTGCTTGCGCTCGTACGAGGCCAACAGGCTGCGTGCCTCTTCATGCAGGGCGCGGGCTTCATCCAGTTCGGATTTGATGCCGTCGGCGCGGTTGTCCAGCGCGCCACCAATCATACCCGGAACCTTGAAGTAGAACAGGACCGCGATGAAAACGATGAAGCCCAGAAGGACCACAAAGTCGGTGTTGCCAAGCGAGAAGAACGGGCCACTTGCGGCCAGCGCGGGGCTGGCGGTGCCGACGGTCAGGATAAGGGCAAGAGTATTCCGCATGTCACTTATCCTTTCGTCTGCGCGTCAATTGCACTGTCGATGGCTTTGGCATCCGCCTCGCCGCCCAGAGCTGTGACCAGTTCAGCTGCCGTGTCCTTGGCAACCACTTGAATGCTTTCCAGCGCGCCGGCTCGGATATCGGCAATTGCCTTTTCCGATTCAGCCGCCTTTGCAGCGATTTCCGCGTCTGCCTTGGCAATCGCGTCATCCAGACCAGACTGAATTTCAGCGCGGGCTTCTGCTGCGATACGCTGTGCCTCAGAACGGGCATCGGCCAGCGCCTTGTTATAGGCCTCTTCAGCCTCGACCGCTTTGGCCTTCAGATCTTCGGCCGCAGCCAGGTCATTTGTAATGGTCCCCTGACGTTCCGCCAGGATTGCCGCGATGCGGGGCAAGGCCACGCGAGACAGGACCAGAAAGATGACGACCAGCGTAATGACCAGCCAGAAAATCTGGTTGGGGAACCAATCGAAGCAGAGCTGGGGCATCCCGATCGCCGACCCATGAGAGTCAACGCAGGTACCTGCAATCTCTTCGTATACGGGTTCTGTCGCCATGATGTCCTCCGTCGGAACGTTGTCTTTACAACAGGTGGGCCGCTATGGCTTGGACCCACCTGCGCGTAAGGATCAGGTTCCGCAGATTAGACGGCGAACATCAGCAGCAGCGAGACCAGGAATGCGAAGATCCCCAGGGCTTCTGCGAATGCGATACCGATGAACAGGGTTGCGGTCTGCGAAGCAGCCGCCGAAGGGTTGCGCAGGGCGCCGGCCAGGAAGTTGCCTGCAACGTTGCCCACCCCGATTGCGGCTGCGCCGGAACCGATTGCTGCCAGGCCTGCGCCGATGTGTGCGAGATCGCCTTCCATGATGTTTCTCCTTACGAATTGGAAGTTTCGATGTTTGGGTATCGGACCTTAGTGCGAAGGATGCAGCGCATCTTTCAGGTAAACACAGGTCAGAATGGTGAAGACGTAGGCCTGAATAAAGGACACGAGGACCTCGAGGCCGTACATTGCGGTGATCGCCAGAACGGACACCGGTGAGATCACGGCAATCGCGGCAAAGCCTGCGAAAACCTTGATAACCGCGTGGCCTGCCATGACGTTACCGGCAAGACGAATGGAGTGGCTGACCGGACGCACGAAGTACGAGATCAGCTCGATGATCGCCAGGACAGGGCGCAGTGCCAGCGGTGCGCTGGACACCCAGAACAGACCCAGGAAGCTTGCGCCGTTCTTGACGAAACCCAGAACGGTTACGGTCAGGAACACTGCCAGCGCCAGCGGGATGGTCACGGCGAAATGCGATGTGGTGGTGAAAGACATGGGCAACATGCCCAGGAAGTTCGCGCAGACGATGAACATGAACAGGGTCATGACATAGGGGAAGTACTTCACGCCTTCTTTACCGCAAATGTCTTCCAGCATCTTGTAGATGAAGCCATAGGCCAACTCAGCAACAGACTGCATTCGGGTCGGAACAATGGCACGTTTCGAGGTGCTGAGAACCAGCAGGGCAAAGATCGCCGCAATAGCCAGAAACAACCACAGAGTCACGTTGGTCGGCGTGTACCACGCAATCGCACCGTCACCGAAAAGCGGTTTAACGATGAACTGATCCATCGGATGGAAAACCAGGCTGCTGCCTTCTGCTGCGGTGGTCTCAGTTGCCACGTTCAGTCCCTCTCGTCCTTATCGGCCGCCTCAGCAGCCGCTTGTTTCTCCTGAACCTCTTTCGCGCTGCGGAGCATAACCTTCACGCCCGCGACAAGGCCCAGCAATGTGAACAGCACCAGGAAGATCGGGATTGTCCCGAGCAGGCTGTCCAGCCCGTATCCGATGCCAAATCCGATCCCAAGACCGGAAACCATTTCGATGACCATCCTCCAGGCAAGCTCGCCCCCGGACACGTCAGCATCCGCACGAGGTTTTGGCGCTTTGGCCTTTTTCGCCGCTGTGATCTTGGCCTCCAGCTGCGCCATACGCTGCTTTTGGTCATCATCGGTCACGGGCAATTCCCTCGCACAGTCTTGGGTAGGGTGCTAAGGGGCGCAAGGCACAGAGTCAACGGTGTTAAATGTCCGACTTGTCGCAGGGTAAGCAATTGGTTTTATGCAATTTATTCATGCAATTGAGGCACCATTAAAATACCCCGATCCATCGGCGCGCGTAAAAACCACTCATTTCGTATATTCAACCAAATGGTTGACCAAAACCGGGCGCTGTGATTGAGCGATAGCATGTCCAATGACCTCGATACCGTTTTCGCGGCCCTCGCCGACCCGACCCGCCGCGCCATCCTTGCGATGCTGCTTGAGGATGACATGGCCGTCACCGACGTCGCCGACCCGTTCGAGATGTCGCTGGCCGCGATCTCGAAACATCTGATCATCCTGACCAAGGCCGGGTTGATCAGCCAGGAAAAGCGCGGGCGAGTGAAATGGTGCAAACTGGAACCGGATGCGCTGCGCGCGGCATCCGTCTGGATGCAGGGGTTTGGTCAGTTCGAACCGGTCAATCTGGATGCGTTTGAACGATTTCTGGAAGTCGAACTGCCCGCAACAGACGATCCCTAGACCTATCTAACGACAAACACCGATACTTTGGCGTGCTTGGCCAGATATCCGGCATGGCTGGAAAAGATGTGGTCCGTGATGCGCGGTGCGTGCGTCCCAACGACGATTAGGTCGGCCCCAATCTCTTCAGCGGCGCGGGTCAAATCACCGTCGACCTCTGCAGCTACATCTACCGAGTGGATGTTGCGCGCTGAAACCTCGGAGCCACTCTGCTCGGTAAGTTGATCCACAATGGCTTGCAGCTCGGCGCTGATCTCCGCGTCTGAATGCGTGACGTCGCCCGGCTGGGTTCCGGTCACGCTGACGATCGTGATCCGGGCGTTTTGCCATCTCGCCATTTGCGCCGCGACATCCAGAGCTTTGCGAATTTCCGGCGGCAGATGAATATCGACCGGGATCATAATGTGATTAAACATGGCATCTTCCTCCTGCCGCCGATGTTAGCGGGCTCAGGAATAGAGCACTTTGATCTGTCTCATGTAGATGACTCCGACCATTTCATCCGGTTTGGCCGGTTCCCAGCTAGCCTTCCTGACTATACTCGACGCCGATGATCACACCCGTTGCATCCGCAAGACACAACCACGGTGCCTGAGCGCCAGTGACCTCAATTGTCGTGATTGTTCCGGTCGGTACCGATTCAGTCGAAATCGCGTTGACGTCAGCGGCCTGAACACCCGTCTCAGCCGATACCAGCGCCTCACAACTGCCTTGAAGGTCGGTCTCCGACGACCCCTGCCCCCCTCCTTGCGTACAGGCGGATAACATCGCACCGGCGACGAATAGAACAGCTTTCTTCATCATTTCCTCCGGGATGGTCCATCAGACCCGAGGGTTGTTGGATTACGGCCAAAAGACAAGGGTCATTCCGAGACCGGCACAGTGTCTTTCGCAGGTTGCTCTTCGCTTTTGAGCAGCAGAACCAGCGCGATCGCGGTTAAAACGACACCGACCAGCACCATGACGGTTGGCGCAGGCCGCCCAAGCGCGATCTCCCACAGGATCACCCAGCTGGGGATCAGATAAGTGTAGGCCATAACCTTGGCCGACGGCAGGCGTAGCGCTGCAAACTGGACCAGAACGAAACTGGAGGCCGTTGCGAAGATAGAAAGATACAGCAGACTGACCCAGACGATCAGCGGCAGGTTCGCCCAATCGGTTGCACGGATGTCTGACCAGCCGACCACCGTCAGGATCACGCAGCCAGCAACCAGTGTTCCAAATGTAAAGACTACCGCGGGCTCGCCCCGGTTCAGTTTGCGCACCATCGGCGTGTAGATTGCATGCGCCATGCAGCCCCAGAAAAAGATGATCTCTCCGCCGCCGATCTCGAAGGCGCGAAAGGACTGCCAATCGGCGCGAAAGATAACCCATAAAGCACCGGTTGCCCCCACCGTCAGGGCAAAAGCCATACGCGGAGTGGTGATCTGGCGCAGCAGAACCCATCCGGCGACCGCAGACATGACCGGCGTCAGGGTGAATACCGCAGATGTGCTGACCGGGTCGGCGGTTTTCAAGCCGTAAAACATAAGAACAAAGTAAGTGGCGAACAGCCCGCCCAACACGGCGTATCGCCACGGCGCTTGCGCAGCGCTGCGCGGCAAACCGGTGGTGGCCAGCGCTGCAATGCCGATGATGACAGCCGCAATCAGAAATCGCCCTGCTGTAATCGCCAACGGCGCAATCTGATTGGCCACGATGGAGCCCAGCGAGAAGCTACCCGCCACCAGCAGAGTGAATGTGATCATTGCCAAATGACCACGCCCCTGCGGTGTCACGAGAGCCAACCTTTGGATTCTTCCTTAAGGAACGATAGGAATGCCTGCACTTTGGTCGTGCGATGCAGGTCGACATGGGTCACCAGCCAAAGTTTGCCGAACCATTCGGGCAACGGCTCAATAACTTCGACTAACTCCGGATCGCGCGATGCCTCCCATCGTGCCATGAAACCGATCCCTGCCCCGGCTAGAACCGCCTCGCGCAAGCAGAAATTGTTGGTACAGCGGAATGCGATGGCCTCGGCCGGGACAGTGGCACGTAACCACTTGGAAAACGGAGCGCGGCTGTTTTCATCGTCCGTGCCGACAAACAAGTGGTCTGCAAATTCGTCAATGCTCGCTGGTTTACCTCGGCGCTCGATATATGACTTGCTGGCAAACAAGCCGACTTCCTGTTCGATAAACGGCTGCACAACATTGTCGGGTTGGTCCGGGGCGGCACCCGCACGGATGGCCACATGCGCCTCGCCGTATTCTAGGCGGAACAGGCGGTCCCCGGTGAGGTAACGCACGATCAGGCCCGGATGCATTGATTGGAACTCGGACAGGGCGGGAACGACTAAGGGCGCCAGCGAGGCCAGAGATGTTACAACCAATTCGCCCGACACATCATCGCCGCGCCCCTTCATTCGGCCCACCAACTGATTGAACTGATCTTCGGTGGCCTGAGCCACGCGCAGAAGGTCCTCTCCGGCATCGGTTGGGGTATAGCCACGGGCGTGGCGCTGAAACAGTTTGACGCCCAGCCGCGCCTCGATCGCGTCGATATGGCGGATCACGGTGGCATGGTGCACGCCCAAGATTTCGGCCGCGCCGCTGACAGTGCCCATCCGAGCGACCTGATACGCGGTTTTGACTTCGTCCCAATTATCCATGCTCAAGCCCACTGTGCAAATTCCAACAATACATGTTGGTATATCCGCGTTTCGTTCGCTGACGCAACACTCATATTGGAACCGGAAACAGTTACCCCGCCAAAAAGGAAACCCTGACATGACCAAGACCATCCTGCATATCGACGCCTCGGCCCGCCGCACCGGATCCGCCACCCGCGACCTTTCCGGCCAGATTATCGGGCACCTTGGAGCCCAGCGCATCATCCGCCGCGATCTTGCCAGCCCCCTGCCTTTGTTGACCGAAGACTGGATCAACGCCAACTTCACCCCCGCGGATCAGCGTGACGAGGTTCAACGTGATCTGCTGGCCCTGTCCGACGAGTTGGTAAGCGAGTTGCAAAACGCCGACACCATTGTCATCGGGCTGCCGATCTACAATTTCTCGGTGCCTGCGGCCTTCAAGGCCTGGATCGACCTTGTCGCCCGCGTGGGTCTGACCTTTGCCTATTCGGAGACCGGCCCCAAAGGCCTGCTGGAAGGTAAGCGCGCCGTGCTGGCGATCGCGTCCGGCGGCACCGAGGTAGGGTCTGAGATCGACTTTGCCACCAACTATGCCAAGCACGTTCTAGGATTCATCGGCATCCACGACGTCGACGTGATTGCGGCTGACAAGATGGCGCTGGATGCGGACGCCGCCTTGGCGAATGCCCAAAAAGCGGTAACTCAACTCGCCGCTTGATCCACCTCTGGCCTTTACCATGTGAAACGTCCAGTCTGCCTTAAGCGAGATTTGCAGACTGGGCGTTCATCATGAAGAAAATCGGCATTCTGGGCGGTGTGGGCTGGGCCTCGACCGTGGATTATTACCGAGCGATCGCAGAAGGGGCCAGCAGGCACTTTGCCAATCGCGGCCACAGCTCGCCCCTGCCGATCCCGCCCATGACAATCGAATCCGTTACGCAGGCCAAAACACGCGCCCTGCGGGGAACCGCCGGAGACGAGGCCAGTTGGTCCGGGTTCGACGCGGTGTTTCGCGAGGCGCTGTTAACACTTGAAAACGCGGGCTGCGACTTTGGCATCATCGCCTCGAACACTCCACACGCGCGGCTGCATGCGATCCGGCAAGGTATCACCATGCCCATTCTCAGCATTTTCGATGCAACGGCTGAGGCCACGGCATCTGCCAAGGCGTCCACAGCCCTGGTTCTGGGAACGACAGTGACCATGCAGGCCAGCAATTATTCAGACCGATTGGCCGCTGAAGGGATCACTGCAAATGATCGCTTGCCCGAAACGGAAATTGCCGAGATGCAGGCGATGATCGACAGTGACTTCTACGGCGGCGCATCAGCCACGGCGCGCGCTCGTTTACTAACTTTCTGCGACAAGCACGCAAAGCCTGGAACTGCGATCTTGCTGGCGTGCACGGAACTGCCGCTGGCCTTTCCCGACCACCTTGATGACCCTGTTTTTGAAGCTGACGGCCACCTGTTCGTCAATCCGTCCGCCGCCCATGTCGCCGCTGCCCTCAAAGAGGCGCTGAGCGATTGATCACGGCAGCCAGGTGATCTCGCATCCGATCTGATCGAAGAATGCCATCAGGTCATCGCGTGTCATGGCGACAGTCCGGTCATTTACCAACGGATGCATATAGATGACGTCCGCCGTTTGCGCGGCGGCGTCCATGAAGAACCGCACATCGTTTGACGCCCCGTTGATCATGGCCAGCGGACTGACCGCGCCGGGGCGGATGCCAAGGTTCTGAAACAGCCGATCCGCCGATCCAAACGACAGATTACCGATCCCCAGCTCTGTGCCCAACGCCTTAAGATCAATCTCGCGGCTTTGTTCCAGCGTCACCAGATAGTTCCGCTTTTTCTTGTCGCGCAGGTACAGGTTCTTGAGGCGCAAGGTGTTTTCGCCGGGTACCAGGAATTGCTCTTCAACGCCTTTGGCATCCTCAACCGTGCGCAGGGGGATATGCGTGCGCAGACGATAGCTCAGCCCCCAGTCATCCAGCCGCTGCAACAGCGCGTCTGAACTGATCGGCAGCGTGTCTTGAAAAGCGGATGACGCATCCATGGGCACCTCCTCGTTTGAGGCGCTAATCGCGCAATGCGCTGACAGATTCAAGCCACGACAGGCCTGAAAATCGATGCTAGCGTGCCGCCATGAAAGTCACGCGCAATTCTCCGAACCAACTGATCTTGTCCGATACGCCATGGTTTATCGGCATGACGCTGGTCTTCTTCATTCTGGCTTTTGTCGGCGCGGGCCTGTTCATGGTCAGTGAGGGCGGTGAGGGCATCTTGTTCGGCATCTTCTTTGCCCTATTCGGCGGTGGGATGGGTCTTGGGGCCTTCTGCGCCTTTGTGCGCCGCGTTCAGGTTATCTTGGACCGGAACAAAGACAAAATAATGATCCGCAGGCAGTCCGTCTTTGGCTATGATACCGTCGAGCATTTGCTTTCAAACTTGTCCCATGCGGAGATCGAAAGCACGGTATCGAGAAGCAATAAGGGGACATCCACCCTATATCGCCCTGTGCTAATATTGGACAAGGGAATGAGCGAGGGTCGGCATCCCATCGTCGAGGCATTCTCAAATGGTCGCGGTGCGCATCGGCTGGTTGATGCGGTCAATGACTGGCTTCCGGCGCGCAAGGTTGACTCTGCCAGCCGATCGGCCTAAAGCCCAACCCAACATCCGGAAGCGTCTGATCTTCCGGTCCCTTGAGTCGTTCAGGGATCGCCCCCCACCAGCGTGTTACGCCCGTGGGGGCGTTTGTGCATTTAACCGGCGCATCCTATCTAGGGCACGCCACCAGATAACCGGCTAAGGAGGCCGAAGGCATGTTTGAAAATCTATCCGAACGCCTTTCTGGCGTCTTTGACCGGCTGACCAAACAGGGTGCCCTGTCCGAAGAGGACGTCAAAACCGCTCTGCGCGAGGTTCGGGTTGCGCTGCTTGAGGCCGATGTCTCGCTGCCGGTTGCCCGTGAATTCGTCAAGAAAGTGCAGGATCAGGCCACCGGTCAGGCGGTGACCAAGTCGATTACCCCCGGACAGCAGGTCGTCAAGATCGTGCATGACGCGTTGGTCGACACCCTGCGCGGTGAAGAAGATCCAGGTGCGCTGAAGATCGACAACCCGCCTGCCCCGATCCTGATGGTCGGCCTCCAGGGCTCGGGTAAGACGACCACGACCGGTAAACTGGCCAAACGCCTGAAAGAGAAAGAGGGCAAAAAGGTCCTGATGGCATCGCTGGACGTTTATCGCCCGGCAGCGATGGATCAGCTGGCCGTTCTGGGCACGCAGGTTGGCGTGGACACCCTGCCGATTGTGCCGGGCCAGAAACCCGTTGATATCGCCAAGCGCGCAAAGCAACAGGCGACGCTGGGCGGCTATGACGTCTATATGCTGGATACTGCTGGCCGTTTGCACATCGACGAAGTTCTGATGGACGAGGTCGAGCAGGTCCGAAACGCGGTTGATCCGCGCGAGACCCTGTTGGTCGTCGACGGCCTGACCGGACAGGTCGCTGTTGAAGTCGCCGAGGAATTTGACGCCAAGGTCGGCATTTCCGGCGTCGTCCTGACCCGGATGGACGGTGACGGGCGCGGCGGTGCGGCGCTGTCGATGCGCGCAGTTACCGGCAAACCCATCCGCTTTGTCGGTCTGGGCGAGAAGATGGACGCGCTCGAAACCTTCGAGCCAGACCGGATTGCCGGCCGGATTCTGGGCATGGGCGACATCGTTGCTCTGGTCGAAAAAGCCCAGGAAACGATGGAGATGGAACAGACCGAGCGCATGATGAAGCGCATGGTCAAAGGTCAGTTCAACATGAACGACCTGAAAATGCAGCTGGAACAGATGATCCAGATGGGCGGCATGCAGGGCATGATGGGCATGATGCCGGGCATGGGCAAAATGGCCAAACAGGTCGACGAAGCAGGCATGGATGACAAGGTGCTCAAACGCCAGATCGCCATGATCCAGTCCATGACCAAACGCGAACGCGCCAACCCGCAGTTGCTGCAAGCGAGCCGTAAGAAACGGATCGCCGCCGGTTCGGGGATGGAGGTCAGCGACCTCAACAAGCTGCTCAAGATGCACCGGCAGATGTCGGACATGATGAAGAAGATGGGCAAAATGGGCAAAGGCAAGATGCTGAAACAGGCCATGAAAGGCATGTTCGGCAAAGGTGGCCCATCGCCTGAGGAAATGGCCGCGGGTATGGATCCCAAAGCGCTGGAACAGGCAGCCAAGGCGATGGGCGGCAAGATGCCCGGTATGCCTGGCATGGGCGGCGGCATGGCTCTGCCTCCGGGTCTGAGCGGATTTGGAAAGAAAAAGTGACGCCAGCACGCTGCACCCAGCCCCCGTCCGGAAAGGCGGCGATGGCAGCAGCGCAATATCGCGCGGACCTGCCGGTCATTCAGACCCGGCGGCTGGTCCTGCGTGCGCCCACTTTGGACGACCTGCCGGTGTGGACGTCAGTCTGCGCAGAAAGCTTTGGTGACACTGAGCAAGAAGCCTGGACCGAGTTTTCCTACTATACCTCCGGCTGGCTTCTGCATGGTCATGGCCTGTTCTCGGTCACCCTGAAAGATGGCGGTCAGGTCATTGGCTTCGTCATTCTGGGCTTGGAATGGGACGATCAAGAACCCGAGCTTGGCTATGTTTTCAGCGCCGAATACCGCAAGCAAGGCTACGCTACTGAGGCCTGCACTGCCGTTCGCGACTTCGGTTTTGACCTGCTCGGGTCCGACCAGTTCGTAAGCTATGTGTCGGCATCCAACGCCCGCTCGAATGCGCTGGCTCAACGCCTTGGTGCGTCCCGTGACGCCATGGCTGAGAGCGCCTTTGACGCAGACCAGCATGTCTGGCGCTATGACGAGGTGCAGGCATGACACTTTCCATGGCGATCCCGACGCTGGAAACCGAGCGCCTGATCATGCGTGCCCCCTGCGAAGCTGATTTCGCGGCCGAGGCCGAGTTCTTTGCCAGCGATGCCTCAAAATTCGTCGACGGCCCAAAACGCCCGGACGAAACTTGGCGCGCAATGGCGATGTTGCTGGGTCACTGGGCCATGCGCGGATATGGGTTCTGGGGCGTCGAAGAAAAGGGCACCGGCACCTATGTCGGCCATGTGGGCCTGTGGTTCCCCCATAGCTGGCCCGAGCCCGAAATCGGCTGGACGTTGATGAATAACGCCACCGGCAAAGGTTACGCGACCGAGGCCGCTCTGGCCGCGCGAGCGCATGCCTATGATGTGTTGGGGTGGGAAACGGCGATTTCTCTGATCGACCCGGACAATCTGGGCAGCAAGGCCGTGGCCGAAAGGCTGGGCGCGCAGTTTGATTATACCTACGAACACCCGGGTTTCGGTACAATGCAGGTCTGGCGGCACCCTGCCCCGGCCGATCTGGTGAATGGCGGGATCGAGGCCTACGCATGACGTCGTACACCATCCCCACCGTTGAAACAGAAAACCTGATCCTGCGGGCACCACAAGAAGGTGATCTGCCCGCAATGACGGCTTTCTTCGCGTCGGAACGCAGCCGTATGGTCGGTGGGCCAAAAACGCCGCTGGAGGCATGGCGGTCGCTTTTGGGCCGGTTCGGGCACTGGGCCATCATGGGTTACGGCGGTTGGCACATCGTTGAAAGGGCAAGCGGCGCGTTTGCAGGCTGGACCGGGATCATCAACGCTCCGGGCTGGGATGAGCCGGAATTGGGTTGGGTCCTTTTCGACGGCTTCGAAGGCAAGGGCATTGCATTCGAGGCTGCGATGGCTGCCCGCGCCTATGCCGCCCAACACCAGGGGGTGAAAGGTCCGATCTCATACATCGCCCACGCGAATGACCGCTCGCGCGCATTAGCCGAACGTCTTGGTGCCACTTATGAGCGCGAAGGCGAGGTTGTGGGCGAACGCTGTCAGGTTTGGCGGCACCCGATAATCGACATTTCCGACACCGCTTTGACCGCTGAGAGGACCGGCCAATGAACAACCCTGTGACACGGGCTGCGACGTTGCTGAAAGAGCATCGCGAAAGCATTGATCGGCTGGACGCGATCCTTGTCTACACGTTGGGCGAGCGGTTCAAGCACACCCAGGCCGTTGGCAAGCTCAAGGCCGAACACGAACTTCCCCCGTCCGATCCTTCGCGCGAGGCCGCGCAGATCGCACGGTTAGAAGAACTGGCGAAAGAAGCCGATCTGGACCCCGATTTCGCCAAGGCTTTTCTGAATTTCATCATTCAGGAAGTCATCCGACACCACAAGAAACACCAGAACTAAACCGGTGAACCACCGGATACGCCATTCAAAGGAGATACCACCATGGCAATGAAAATTCGTCTCGCCCGCGGCGGCTCGAAAAAGCGTCCTTTCTATCGCATCGTAGCGGCTGACAGCCGTATGCCCCGCGATGGTCGCTTCATCGAAAAGCTGGGCACCTACAACCCGCTGCTGCCCAAAGACAGCGAAGAGCGCGTGAAAATGAACATGGAGCGCGTTCAGTACTGGCTGGACCAGGGCGCACAGCCCACCGACCGTATCGCACGGATGCTGGAAGCTGCCGGTACCCGCGACAAGGCCGAGCGCAACAACCCCAACAAGGGCACCCCGGGCAAGAAAGCTCAGGAACGCGCAGAAGAAAAAGCTGCAAAGGCTGCTGAAGCTGCCGAAGCGGCTGCTGCGCCGGCTGAAGAAGCAGCAGCAGAAGAGTAAGCAGGTCGGCGCGTGCAGGATCAGGACTTCACCGACGATTTTCGCACGCAGTTCGAACTGTTGATGCGGCTACGGCGCGATGTGCGCCGGTTCCGCACCGATCCCGTGGACGAGGCGGTGCTGACGCGCTGCCTCGACACATTTCGACTGGCCCCTTCAGTGGGGCTGAGCGAACCCTGGCGCGTCATTCGCGTCGAAAGCGAAGCGGCGCGTGCCGCGGCGCTGGAGAATTTCCAAAACGCCAACGAAGAGGCCCTTGCGGGATACTCGGGCGACAAGGCGTTGAAATACAGCCGCCTGAAGCTGTCCGGCATGCAGGAAGCGCCTGTTCAGCTGGCTGTATTCTCGGACGAGACGACCAACAAAGGTCTGGGGCTGGGCGCGGGCACAATGCCCGAGATGCGCCGCTATTCCGTCGTCGCCGCGATCACCTTGTTCTGGCTCGCCTTGCGGGCCGAGGGATTAGGTCTGGGCTGGGTCTCAATCCTTGATCCAGAACAGATGAAACGCGATCTGGCTGTGCCTGACGATTGGTCTCTGGTCGGCTACTATTGTGTGGGCTGGCCGGAAGAAATGTCTGAAAGACCCGAACTTGAGCGTGCCGGCTGGGAACAGCGCAGCGCCCGGTTGCATATCGAAACGCGGTAAAGCCAGATGTTCGGACTGATACGGCTTCCCATCCTGTTGCTGATCGCTTTTATTGTGGGCGTGTTCTTTGAGCGCAATAACCAACGCGAGGCATGTGCCCCGCTTGGAGACTGGCAGGACGGATTATGTGTAACGACGGAAGAGCCAAATGACTGATCTGATCTGCGTGGGCAGCGTTGCGGGGTCGTACGGCGTGCGCGGCGAAGTGCGGCTAAAAAGTTTTTGCGCCATCCCAGAGGATATCGAGACCTATTCGCCCCTAACTGACGAAGACGGCAAGGAACGCTATCCCCTGGTGCTGACCCGCCCAATCAAAAACGGCTTTGCGGCGCGTTTGGGTGGGATCGAGACCAAAGAACAGGCAGACGCCATCAACGGCCTCCGCCTATTCGCGCGGCGTGATCAGCTGCCGTCATTGCCTGATGACGAATTCTATCACACCGACCTGATCGAGCTTGAGGTCTACGACACCGGCGGAACGCTGCTGGGTCGTGTGAAGTCGGTACAAAACCACGGCGCCGCAGATCTGCTGGAACTGCACGGGCCGGGGTTGAAAGGCACCGTTTTTCTGCCCTTCACGCTTGAGGTTGTTCCAACTGTGGATCTGGACAAAGGCCGCATCATCGCAGACCCGCCCGAGGGGCTGATCTGATGCGACGCGTTCTGCTGCATCTGGGGCTACACAAGACCGGAACCACTGCAGCACAATCATTTTTGTATGAAAACCGCGAATTGATCTGGCCACATTTTGCACTGTTGCTGCCTTACAAGACGCGCAAATTGGGGCTGTCAGGTGCCGCGACCCGCCATTCCATCTATGGAACCGTGGGAACGCTGTCCGAATTCAGCTCGCAGACCCGAGAGTATCTGGCAACGCGGAACTTCGGCACGAAACGCGGCCTGATCGTCAGTGAAGAGAATTTCAGCGGCCTGCGTCCCAGCCGCAATATCGAACAGGGGTATGCAGCTGCACCCGATCTGGCCGCTTGTCTGGTGGACGCCGTCCGCGATCGATTCGAGGATCAGGAGGTCGATATCACGATCTACCTGTCCCTGCGCCAGCGTGGAGCGTGGTTGCGCAGCCTGTGGGCGCACGATCTTCAAAGAACCCGTGAAGTCCAGGATTTCGAAACCTTCCGCACGAACATGGATCACCTGCCCCCACTCGAGGAAACGGTCTCGGACATTCGCAAGAAACTGCCGGCGGTCACCGTGATCCAAGAGTGGCTGGAAGAGACGCATTTGCGCCGCTTTGGTCCCGGTACGCCTTTTGCCGAATTCCTGAACTTGCCTCGGGAAAAAGCGCAGCTTTTGGTGCCGCCCACAAAATCCAACAGCAGGCTGCCGGAAAGCGTGCTGGCCGAATTGCTGACGCTGAACCGATCCCATCTGGACGAAGCGGAGTTGACCCGGCAAAAAGCACTGGTAGTAGAGCGGGCAAAGAACGCGATGGTCGGCACAATATGACAGACAAGCCAAGCAAATCTCATGGGCGCAAGGCAATCCGACCCACGCTGAAGCCGCGTGAATTGATGACTCCGACACCTGATCTGCACGGGGTCTGGAAGGCAAAAATCATCACCCTGTTCCCTTCCGCCTTTCCCGGCGTTCTCGGCGAAAGCTTGACGGGCAAAGCCTTGCAAGAAGGGTTGTGGCAATTAGAGACCGTGGATCTGCGCCAGTTCGGCGTTGGCAAGCATCGCAATGTCGATGACACGCCGGCTGGCGGCGGCGCGGGTATGGTGTTGCGCGCAGACGTGCTGGGTGAGGCAATCGAACACACAATGGCTGGCGTGCAGGGCAACTGGCCATTGATCTACCTCAGCCCGCGCGGTCGCCGCATGGATCAACGTATGATGCAAAACCTCGCGCGCTGCGACGGCATGACCTTGCTCTGCGGTCGGTTCGAAGGCGTCGATGAACGCGTGTTGGAGCATTATGGCGTTCAGGAAGTCAGCCTTGGTGATTTCGTGATGACCGGAGGCGAAATTGCGGCACAGGCGCTGATTGACTCAACTGTGCGGTTGATTCCCGGCGTATTGGGCAACCAGGCCTCAGCCGAAGACGAAAGCTTTTCCTCGGGTCTTTTAGAGCACCCGCAATACACCCGACCCGCAGATTGGAAAGGCCGCCCGATCCCCGACATTCTGATGTCTGGTCATCACGGGCGCATTGCCGAATGGCGGCACCAGATGTCTGAAGAGATCACCCGCAAGCGACGCCCTGATCTGTGGGAACGCTATGAGGAATCCGGGGATGGGACACCGGACTGATCCTCTCAGGTGTGACTTGTCTGCAGCAAGTTCACCCTTTCGACGAAATCTACTTGAAGCTGACTTTTCTCAAAATTACTCATTCTGAAGATGTTGCAAAAGCAATTTTTGATCAACGCATAACAGGCTATCAAATGAGAAAAATCATGTGCTTCGCAGTGCTTGCCGTTTCGGCATGCACAACCAAACCTCTGGAATTGTCGGTGCCAACACAGGCGGGCCATAATCTGCATTCCGCCCGTGTCTCGGTCGAGTCTTGCACCACCGAAGCAGATATCGGTGGCAACGCTGCTGTCATCGGCAACTACGCGACGGCTATTATTCTGACATCTCCGGTCGTCGGCGCGATCATTGGATACAACACTCAGGACGGGGCGCGCACGCAAGGAGAGATCGACCAGATTGACCGCTGCATGACCGAACTTGGATTTGAACGCCGCGATCTGACCGCAGGCGAGCGTTCCTGGTTGCGCCAGGCGCCTGATAACGAACGCGTGCGCCGGTTGGATCATCTTGTGGGCGGAGGCACTATCGAAACCTTTGGGGTGCCCAAGGTTTAGGACCCCCCGGCCTTCCACCTAGCCCAGATTTCCGGCGGACCATTGAACGTGTTGATGTCCACTTTCCCCTGAACGCCAGGAACCAAACCCGTGCCCGTATACTGCCAAAACCGCCACGCGGCCTTGGGGTAAACGTTGCGCGGGTGCCCGGCGACCGACCGCAGCCAGAATTCCGTCTTGGGCAGGCGGGCGATATCGGTGTCACCGTAGAAATCCACGGTCGTATAGACGATCGGGCGGCGGCCATAGTGGCGTTCCAGGATATCAAGGAACCGCTTCGCCTCGGACCGGACGGTGGCGCCATCGGGTCTGATGGTGCAGGTCTTGGAATGTGGCGTCCATTCCATATCCAGCACATGCGGCAGGTCGGCACCTCGGGGCACGTTCTCGATGAACCATTTTGCCTGCTCATGCGCCGGTCGGCAGAAATAGTAGTAGTGATAAGCCCCCCAAGGAACGCCCGCGGCTTGCGCCCCGCGCCGGTGATCATCAAACAAAGGATCGGCCACGTCGCCCCCCTCGGTCGCCTTGATGAATACGAAACTGACGCCAGATGACTTGGCCTTTCGCCAGTCAATCGGGCCCTGCCATCGCGAAACATCGAGCCCGTGAACCGGATAATGCCCCGGATGCCGGCCTTCCCACTCATGCGGCTTGGCATCCCCAAAGCTTGGAAAAATGACCGAAGGCGACGTGGTGCTCAGAAATGCCTTTGGTTCAACCTGTTGGGGCGGCGGGCTGCTGCGACCGCAAGACAGGGTCGCGAAGGCCATAACAGCCAGCATCAATGCTGTACGCATGGTATGTTCCTGTTCCAAATTTCTGCTCTTATAATTCCCTCTAGAATGCCCGATCTGCCTGACAAGGCAACGGTGTTGTTGACAAGCGGCGAAAACCTACCACTCCGCCCCGATCTTTATAGAGATTCAGGCTTGATCCCTGCCCACAAAGCCCGTAAAGCAGCGCAATCCGGTGCCGCGACATGCGACTCCGGTGTTTTGGTTTGCATCATGGCGTGACGCCCGGCTTTCTTCGGCCACGGCGCGGCAGGGCGGACCGGACCAAAGGAATATTCGATCTGACCTCTGGCGGGCTGTACGCAGGACCCGGTGAAGACCAAGAGCTCTCAGGCCGTGCTCAACTTCGTGGACCAACCACGAGCAGATAGGAGAAATGCGATGGACCTGATCGCACAGCTTGAGGCGGAACAGATTGCCGCCCTGGGGAAAGACATCCCCGATTTCAAAGCCGGTGACACCATCCGTGTCGGCTTTAAAGTGACCGAAGGGTCGCGCACCCGTGTACAGAACTACGAAGGCGTCTGCATCGCCCGCAAAGGCGGCAACACCATCGCCGGTGCGTTCACCGTTCGCAAAATTTCGTTTGGCGAAGGCGTAGAACGTGTGTTCCCGCTGTATTCGACCAACATCGACAGCATCACCGTTGTCCGCCGTGGCCGCGTCCGTCGCGCCAAACTGTACTATCTGCGCTCGCGCCGTGGTAAATCCGCGCGTATCGCAGAAGTCACCAACTACAAGCCCAAGGCTGGCGCCGAAGCGTAAGGAACGGAAAGATGAAAAAAGACATCCATCCCGATTATCACGTCATCGACGTCAAAATGACCGATGGCACCGTAGTTCAGATGAAATCCACCTGGGGCGCCGAAGGCGATCAGCTGGCTCTGGAAATCGACCCCTCTGTGCACCCTGCATGGACCGGTGGTTCGTCGCGCCTGCTGGACGCCGGCGGCCGTGTGTCGAAGTTCAAGAAGAAATACGAAGGTCTGGGCTTCTAAGCCGGAACCTTTTGAGATGCGAAAGGCCGCCCACCGGGGCGGCCTTTTTTGTGGGTAGAACGTTGCCAAAAATAAGTGGCTAAGCCAGCCGCATGATCAACTCGACCTCGCCATCGACAAGCCGGCCAGTCGGCGCAAACCCGAACGATTGATAAAGCGGCAGCGCACTGCCGGGTTCGTCGACGACGCTGATCACCAGGTTAGAGCGACCCTTTTTCAAAGCCACGGATTTCGCAAAATCCAATGCGGCCATTCCATAGCCCCGGCCCTGACGAGATTTATCGACCATCAGCCGCCAGATATAGACGCCATCCGGGTCATCCTCGTCATCCAATTCTGCATCGGGATGTGCCATGTCGATAATGGCAAGCAAACCCACCGCATCGCCGCCATCCCAAATGCCATAGATTTCTGACCCCGGTTCGAAAATCGACTGCGCCATCGTCATTAGATTTGTCGCGACAAACCCTGCCTGATTGTCGCGCACAGACAAAGCCGCCAAAAGGCGCAGGGTTTTTTGAGAGAGTAGCGCAAACTCAACCATGGAGACCTACTATCACAGCCGGATTTCCAGTAGAAGAATTGTCAACAGTCGAAGCGAACTCAACTCTTCGCACGCGTCAGCTCGGCTGCGCTGTGTACAGGCGGCACCGGCCCCCGAAGCAACATCAGTGCCAAAGCCATCCCGACTAGTGCCGCCGCAGCAGTAACAAGCATCGCGCTGTCAAAGGCGTTGTCTTGCAAGTCCCGAAGGGCCTTGGCCAATGCAACGCTAGTTTCAGGATCCATTTTAGCGATCAGTTGTTGGATTTGGCTCGGCGTCCCATGGGTCAGGGAATGGGCCAGATCTTCTCGCTGGGCGGACCCGGTGGGCAAAGCATTCATGACCTCGGAAATACCTCTGCGGGTCGTTATAGCTTCGGCCAAACCTCCGACTACGGCACCCAGTGTCGCGCCAAAATACAGGCAGGCATTAATCACCCCGGACCCCTGCCCCACATGCTCTTCCGGCAAAAGGCGCAGGCCCAGCCGGGGTAGCAGCGAGAAACAGATCCCCAACCCGATACCGACAATCATCAGCTTCCACCAGATCTCGACATATTGGGTAGAGTTCGAGGTTGTCATCAACAACAAGAACCCACAGGCCATCGCCCCCAAGCCGATCACGATAGGCCATTGAAAGCTGTAGGGCCCCAGAAACCGGGGTGCAGTGACCGAGATCACGAACATGCTGAGGCTAAGCGGCATGATCGCTAAACCTGCGCCGATGGGCGAATAACCGAAGGCGTCCGGGGATTGAACGAACGTGTTGAAATACACAAAGAAGCAGAACAGCGTGAAGCCGGTGAAGAACATGCCAACGGCGGCCATGAAATAGCGGGGATGCTTGAAGTATCGCAGCTCGATCAACGGATCGTCGCTGCGGCGGGACACGATAACAAGGATGATTGTCGCAACCGCCGCAACACCCAGTGGCATCAATGTCATCGGCGTTGCCCACCCGCTGCTTTCGCCATTGCTAAGCGCAAAGGACAGCGGGCCAAGGAACAATAGCAACGCAAAAGCGCCCGGATAGTCAAACTTGGCCCCGGCCTGACGTGTGTCCGGCACGTATCTGCGCCGGCTGACATGTAGCCCAATCAGGAAGGCGAACATCAGCAACACCAGATCGGTCGCAAACACTGCGCGCCAGCTGATGTAGTGGGCAAAGGCTCCGCCGACGATCGGCCCGACGCCAATGGCAAGACCGACAATTGCACCCCATGCGCCGGTGACACCTGCACGCTGCTCTTCGGGTGTGGCAGCGGTGAGCAATGACAGAGATGTTCCAAACAAGGCTGCAGCCCCTGCACCCTGTGCCCCGCGCCCAACCAAAAGCATCGCGCCGTCTTGCGCAAACAGGACCGAGGCGGACCCAATGCCGAAGACAATCATACCAGCAAAGAACACGCCCATCTTGCCGGTGATATCGCCCAACCGGCTGACGATTGTGACCAGCGTGGCGCTGGCCACGGTATAGGTTGCCATCACCCATTGCAGACCGGATGGTGTCAAATCGAACTCGGCCTTGAGGTTCGGCAGGATGGTCGCGACGGCCGTTGTGTTAAACCCAACAACCATCATACAGATAGCCGTCATCGCCAGCACAACGCGGGCACCCCCCTCGTGCGATGGGTCAGAAGGCGTCTTGTCGGTCATAATTCCACCCCAAAACTCATTGTTCTTAAAAGCAATTAATCAGCAGTTTAGCGATTTTTGTCGCTGCGCATAGGGTCGGCTTTAGATCCAGTAAGACAGAGCCACCGGCAGGACGATGATCGTGGCCAGCGTCGACACAAGAATGAAACCAGCAACATCCGGCCCGTATTCCGGCACATGCTGGTCGATGAACAGGTAAGTCGCAACCGAGGACGGCATCAGGCAACACAGGATCACCGCGCCGCGCTCAGCCCCGGTGAAACCAAAAACCCATACCAAAGCGCTGGCGATTGCAATCGCCATGACCAGATGCAGAACGGTCAACAGCACCGCCCGGCCCAGGCTTTTGATCCGCAACGTTGCCAGCGTATGGCCCAATGTCAGCAGCATCAGTGGGATCGAGAGCCCCCCAAGAATGTCGAAGGATTTTGCCAGCGGTTGAGGCAAGCTTGATCCGCTCGCCAAAAGCACCAGCGATAGGATCACTGCATAAATGATCGGGGACGTGACGAGCTTTCTGGGTGAAAACTCCCCCGCCGGGATCCACATGCCGACGGTGAAAATGCTGATCAGCACCACCACGACAAATCCCATTGTATAGGCCATTCCCGCATCACCCAACGCAAGCAAGGCGATAGGCAACCCGATATTGCCCACGTTCCCATGCATCAGCGGCGTCAAAAAGGCCCGAACCGGCAGACGCATGGTTTTCAGTGCCAGGAACCCCAACACTCCGAACCCCGCAATGGCCAGCGTTGCGGCCGTCATGACGTCCAGAAAGGCGCCAACCGCAATTTGGGTCGTGGACAGATGCGAGATGATCAGCGTCGGGTACCCAACGCGTGAGACGATCCCACCGATGACTTTGTTGTCGAACGGCGCCTTGATCACAGCAAGGGCATAGCCGATCCCAGCACAGATCAGCACCGGCAGAACCACGTTCAGAACGTTCAAAAACAGATGGTCCAACCGGTTCCCCTATTGCAAAACCCTGATTTGAACTGTGAAACAGCCCATCCGCTTTGACAAGCACGCGTCCTAACCAACACACCCGGTTGAGTTTTCCAAATTAGAGCCTGATATTGCCCTTCGATGGCGCTTGGGGTTCTTCCCTTCCCGGCCTCCACAACATATAGTGGGTCGCAACAACGTGTGGTTAAGCACGGCGGGACGTGGGAATACAAGCATGGCACATATTATCGTAGTGGGGAACGAGAAGGGCGGCGCAGGCAAATCGACCGTGTCGATGCATGTAGCGACCGCACTAGCGCGATTGGGTCACAAGGTCAGCACACTGGACCTTGATCTTCGGCAGCGCAGCCTTGGCCGGTACTTTGAGAACCGCGGTAATTTCCTGAACGGGTCCGAGGTCACTTTGCCTAGCCCTCGCCACCACGATCTGCCCGAGATTGATGCCGCCAAGCTGAAACCCGGCGAAAACATCTATGACCACCGCTTATCAGCTGCTGTGTCTGAGCTGGAAAGCGACAGCGATTTCATCCTGATCGATTGCCCCGGATCACACACCCGCTTAAGTCAGGTGGCACATTCGCTGGCCGACACGCTGATCACGCCACTGAATGACAGCTTTATCGACTTTGACCTGCTTGCACGGATCGACTCGAAGGGCGAGAAGATCCTAGGCCCGTCGGTCTATTCGGAAATGGTGTGGAACGCGCGTCAGTTGCGCGCGCAGGCGGGACTAAAACCCATCGACTGGGTGGTCGTGCGCAACCGCGTCGGCACCCAGCGCATGGTCAACAAGGAAAAGATGCAGCGCGCGATTGAAATGCTGTCCCAGCGCATCGGCTTCCGCGTCGCTTCGGGTTTCTCCGAGCGGGTTATCTTCCGCGAGCTTTTCCCACGCGGCCTGACCTTGCTGGACCTCAAGGATATTGGGGTCAAACAGCTGAACATTTCAAACATCGCTGCACGGCAAGAGCTGCGCGACATGATGAAAGAGCTGAACCTGCCGGGCGTTGAGATCGACTTCTAACGGCCACGTTCGGGCGTTCCAGCCCCAGCGCTACAATACCTCGCTAAAATTGTAGATCGGGTGTGCGCCCCTGCCCTTTTGGGCAATGAGTTTTGACAATACCGGCAGCCTGACGCTTCAGCGTCGCGTTAAAGCTGACTCTGGACCGCCATTGGTTTCTTTATCAAAAATACAACCATCCAAAACACCTTTTTGGTATTTTTGATAATCCCAGCTATCTGCTTGATCTAATAATAGACAACTTTGAATGGATCAGGATGTGAATTCCACACCAGGCTATCAAAGGACAGGACGCCAAAACGCGCGTTTACGGGAGGACAGCCATGACCGATTCATCCATTGGGACGCCGGAGCAACTTCGGGATCCAAACTATTTTCCAGCCATTTATCGGGCCGTACCGCTGGGGATACAGCACGTGCTTGCAATGTTCGTGTCGAACGTTACTCCGGCGATTATCGTTGCCGGCGCGGCGGGTTTTGGTTTTGGTTCAAACAGCCCGGACTTTCCCGAGTTGCTGTATCTGATCCAGATGTCGATGCTTTTTGCTGGCGTTGCCACGCTGTTGCAAACGGTAACGCTTGGCCCGGTTGGCGCAGCGCTTCCGATCGTACAGGGCACATCCTTTGCCTTCATTCCGATCATGATCCCTCTGGTTGCCGGAAAAGGCGTGGACGGTCTTGCTGCCCTGTTTGGGGGCGTGATTATCGGTGGATTGTTTCACGCCCTGTTGGGCACGGTAATCGGCAGGATACGCTTTGCACTACCGCCCTTGGTCACCGGATTGGTTGTGACTATGATCGGTCTTGCGCTGGTAAAGGTCGGCATCGAATACGCAGCCGGAGGTGTCCCAGCCAAGGCTTCAGGTGCAGAAAGTTATGGCTCGTTGTCCAGCTGGACACCTGCGCTGATCGTTGTGTTTGTCACCTTGGGGCTGAAGTTTTTCGCGCGTGGCATGCTTTCCGTATCGGCCGTCCTGGTCGGTATTTTGGTGGGCTATGTTTATTGCCTCCTGGTTGGGAAGCTGCCCGTTGAAGTGATCTCAGGCTCGTGGGAACGCTCTGCGGCTTTCGCACTACCGCAGCCTTTCAAATACGGCTTCGAGTTCTCGTTCGCCGCGGTAATCGGTTTCTGCCTCATGGCCTTTGTGTCCGCCGTCGAGACGGTCGGCGATGTCTCGGGGATCACCAAAGGTGGCGCAGGTCGTGAGGCGACCGACAAAGAGATACAGGGCGCCACATATGCTGACGGTTTCGGCTCTGCCATTGCTGGTGTCTTTGGTGGCTTCCCGAACACATCGTTCAGCCAGAATGTCGGTCTGATCGCTATGACCGGCGTCATGAGCCGCCACGTGGTCACTATTGGTGCCATTTTCCTGATTGTATGCGGTCTGGTGCCCAAGGTCGGCGGGTTGATCCGAACGGTTCCGATCGAAGTGCTGGGCGGCGGTGTCATTGTCATGTTCGGCATGGTTGTCGCCGCAGGCGTATCCATGCTGTCGGATGTTGTATGGAACCGTCGCAACATGGTGATCTTTGCGGTTTCGCTTTCGATTGGTCTGGGGCTTCAACTCGAAGTCATGAACGTGGCACCCGGATCGGCAAATGCGCTGCAGCACCTGCCCGACACCCTACGGGTTCTGGGCGCGTCAGGCATCCTTCCAGCAGCGTTTATCGCTATTGTGCTTAACCTGATCCTGCCAGAGACACTCGCGGATGAGGCGACAGAAGAAGTCTCTGGGGGTATGGCCGGCCACGGGCGCGGCGCGTTGGTTAAGGACGATCACGTCTGAGCCAGAAACCATTGCTTGGGCCTGTTCACAAATGGATAGGCCCAAGCCGCAATTAATTTCGGCCACGAAACGCAAACTCAATCCCGTGCGTCATTCGCCTTGTAAACCGTAAACAGTTCTTTCGGTTCCGGCACTCCACGCAGCATATAGCGACCGACAGAGACCAGCTCTGACGCGGCAGGTCGTGCAGCCTTTGCCACATCGTCCGAGATCAGGATCCGTTGCCCCAGCGACCGGTGCATTCCGGCAATCCGCGCGGTCTGGTTGACGGTCGGGCCGATGACGGTGAAGTCCAGGCGGTTCTCAGAACCAATATTGCCGTACAGAATCTCACCTGCATGCAGCGCCAGCGTATAGTTCGACACAGGCAGGCCATCGGCAGAACGTTGTGCGTTCAGTTTCGCCATCGATGTCTCCAATTCGGCGACGGCCGCCAATGCCGCACGCGCGTCCGCATCAATCTCGCCTACATCGAACATGGCCATCAACCCGTCGCCCATGAACTTGAGGATGCTTCCATCGCATTTGTGGACCACGTCTATCGCAGCGGCCAGATACTCGTTTAGCATCTCAATAAGGGCATCGCCCGGCAGCTCTTCGGACAGGCTGGTGAACCCCTCAAGGTCAAAGTTCCAGATCACTGCGTCGATTTGCTGAAGCGACCCGCGCCTGATCTCGCCGGACAAAACGCGCCGACCGGCATCGCGTCCCAAATAGACGCGCATCAGGTCCTTTGATATCCGCTGGTTGTTTGCAGATTTCAAAGCCAATCCGAGATGCGGTAGGGCTGTATTGATCAACGCCAGATCGCTATCCTTGAACCCCTCGGGCGCGTTTGAGGTCCAGGACAACAATACACCGTTCACCGCCTTTTTGGCGTCCTTCGGCTGATTGTGAGTCGGAATGTCAAAGGACACACCCGTCGCGTAATATTCAGTGGCGCCATGTTCGCGCAGTTCATTCAGCAAGGGAAATCGGCTTGGTTCGTTCTGATCCACCAACCGTTCGTGCACAACGCTTTCGCCTTCGTTCAGAACAGCAAACAGAGGGCTAGCACGCCATTGATCGCTGGGTTGTTCAGAGTATTCGAACTTTTGATATTCCCCGCCCTGGCCGTAATACCAGCTATAGCCGGTTCCGCCATAAATCGGGTGCAGGGTCGATTGGGCCGCGTGAAATCGCATCAGCGGAACGCCCAGTTCCACCAGGCGATTGCAGTACTCTTCCAGCAGTTCTTCTTTTTCGACACCCTCAAGCCCGCGCGCCACCAGCCAGTTGATCAGATCGCTTGATTTTGCCGTATCGGCATCCAAGGTCGTCATGTTTTGTCCCATTTTTGTTCTGGGCTTCATCTGGGAATTGCGGCGGTGAATTACCAGTGGTCAATCCATATGCGCCAGACGCCGAAGCATTTTGCGCAACAGTTCCGCTTCGTCCCGCGAAAACAGGCCGGCAAGCTTTGAATCATAGGCCTCGGCCACCAGGCGCAAATCCCTGTAAACCGTCTGACCTGCGGATGTCAGCGTCAATTGTTCAACCCGGCGGTCGGATGTGTCGCGATTACGGGCTAAGTATCGGCGCTGTTCCAATTTCGAAACTGCGCGGCTGACCTTGGTTTTGTGGATTTTGGCGCGCTCACCGATTTCTTTCGCAGTCATCTCGCCGTAATTTCCCAGGTGAAACAAGACGCGCCATTCGGTGCGAAGCATCCCGTAACGGTCCTTATAGACCTGCTGAAACTCCAGCGAACTTTCTTCGGCTGCACGGTTCAGCAGGTACGGCAGGAATTCCTGCAGATCAAAGTCATCTTTTTTGGCAGATTTGTCCTGAGTCATGCTTGTTAGTTACAAAATCAACTATTACTCGACAAGCAGCAATTGGAGGAACACAGGATGAACCATCCGACGGATCCGCACAAAATGACGCAAGCCAGCACGCCCGTTGGCACGCAAGCAGGCTATATGCCCGGCTTTGGAAATGATTTTGAGACGGAAGCCCTGCCCGGCGCGTTGCCGCAGGGTATGAACAGCCCGCAGCGTTGCAACTACGGTCTTTATGGTGAACAGCTTAGCGGCACGGCTTTTACAGCCAATCCGCCCGAACGCACGTGGTGCTATCGCATTCGCCCGTCGGTCAAGCATTCGCACCGTTATGAAAAAATCGATCTGCCGCATTGGAAATCCGCGCCCTGCGTTGACCCGGACGTGATCAGCCTTGGCCAATATCGCTGGGACGCAGTGCCTCATTCCGATGACGGGCTGACATGGCTGACCGGCATGCGCACCATGACCACGGCGGGGGACGTGAACACGCAGGTTGGCATGGCCAGCCACATTTATCTGGTCACGGAATCCATGGTGGATGACTATTTCTTCTCAGCCGATTCCGAAATGTTGGTGGTGCCACAGGAAGGTCGCCTGCGGTTCGCGACTGAACTCGGAATCATTGATCTGGAACCCAAGGAAATCGCCATTCTCCCCCGTGGCCTCGTGTACCGTGTCGAGGTGCTGGAAGGCCCAGCGCGCGGGTTTGTCTGCGAGAACTACGGCCAGAAGTTCGAATTGCCCGGCCGCGGTCCAATTGGGGCCAATTGCATGGCCAATCCACGCGATTTCAAGGCTCCGGTGGCGGCGTTTGAAGACCGCGAGGTGCCTTCGACCGTGACGGTCAAATGGTGCGGGCAGTTCCATACCACAAAGATCGGCCAAAGCCCGCTGGACGTCGTGGCGTGGCACGGGAACTACGCGCCCTACAAATATGACCTGCGCACCTACTGTCCGGTCGGTGCAATTCTATTCGACCATCCCGATCCGTCGATATTTACTGTCCTCACCGCGCCCTCGGGGCAACCGGGCACGGCAAACATCGATTTTGTCCTGTTCCGCGAACGCTGGATGGTGGCCGAGGATACGTTCCGCCCGCCCTGGTATCATAAGAACATCATGTCCGAGTTGATGGGCAACATTTACGGCCAGTACGACGCCAAACCGCAGGGGTTTGTTCCGGGCGGCATGAGTCTGCACAACATGATGCTGCCGCATGGGCCGGATCGGGAAGCGTTTGAAAAAGCATCAAACGCGAACCTCGGGCCAGACAAGCTGGACAACACGATGTCCTTCATGTTCGAAACCCGTTTCCCGCAGCATCTGACACCATTTGCAGCCAACGAAGCCCCGTTGCAGGATGACTACATCGACTGCTGGACGTCGCTTGAGAAAAAGTTCGACGGCACACCGGGCAAAAAGTGACACCCAAAAGAGGTTTGAATACATGCCATTAATGAAATCCTGGGTGGCCTCGGCCAATGAGGCCGATCACCCGTTTCCTCTGAACAACCTGCCATACGGCGTTTTCTCGACCGAAGGCGGTGATCCGCGGTGCGGCGTGGCGATTGGTGACATGATTCTGGACGTCACCGCAGCCGAGGCCGGGGGCCTGATCGAAATGGCCGACGAGCCGCTCTTCGATCTGCCTTTCTGGAACCCGCTGATGGAGGAAGGTCCTGCCGTCTGGGCTGCATTGCGCAACCGCCTGACCGCATTGTTGGCCGAAGGCGCGGAGGAACAGGCGCAGGTTGAACCGTTGCTTATTGCTCAGATCGACGCCGAAATGCACATGCCTTTCGCCGTCAGCGAATACACCGATTTCTATGCCGGACGTCACCACGCGCAAAACGTTGGCACCATGTTCCGCGGACCGGAAAACGCCCTGCCGCCAAACTGGTTGCATATCCCCATCGGGTATAACGGCCGGGCTTCATCCGTTGTCGTGTCGGGCACCGATATCCGTCGGCCTTGGGGCCAGCTCAAATCGCCCGATCATGACATGCCCGCTTTTCTGCCCAGCCGTCGTTTTGACATCGAGCTTGAGATGGGCGCGATTGTCGGTACACCGTCGGACGGACCCATCTCGGTTCAGGAGGCCGACGACAACATCTTTGGCTATGTTTTGCTGAACGATTGGTCCGCACGCGATATTCAGGCCTGGGAATATCAACCCTTGGGGCCGTTTCAAGCCAAAGCCACAGCCACTTCGATCAGCCCGTGGATTGTGACAAAGGCGGCGCTGGAACCCTTTCGCTGCGACACGCCTGCGCGCGAATTCGAGCTTCTGGATCATCTGAAAGATTGTGGCCCAATGCTGTATGACATTGATCTTGAAGTTACGATGGCACCTGACGGCAAGGACGCTTCAACGATTGCGCGGACGAATCTCAAGGAAATGTATTATTCGGCAGCACAGCAATTGGCGCACCATTCAACTTCAGGCTGCCCGATGAACACCGGCGATCTGTTAGGGTCTGGCACGATTTCCGGACCCACCAAGCCAGAACGTGGCTCGCTTCTGGAACTCAGCTGGGGTGGGAAAGAGCCGCTGACTCTGGATACCGGCGAAACCCGTACATTTATCGAGGATGGCGACACGCTGACCCTGAAAGGTGCCGCTAAGGGCGACGGTTACACCATTGGATTTGGCGACTGCGTCGGGACCGTGCTGCCCGCCCTAAAAAACCCTTACACCCGATAAGGAGCTTACCATGGCCAAGGCATTCGCGTCCCAGGGGGATATGTCGGAAAAGAAGATCTCTTTCACCGAGGTCGGCGAGGGCCTTTACGCCTTCACCGCCGAGGGTGACCCGAATTCCGGCGTCATCGTCGGCGATGACAGCGTGATGATCGTCGAAGCGCAGGCGACCCCGCGCCTGGCCAACAAGGTGATCGAATGTGTGCGGTCCGTCACCGACAAACCGATCACCCACGTTGCGCTGACCCACTATCACGCGGTTCGCGTACTGGGTGCCAGTGCGTTTGGTGCGCAGCAGGTCCTGATGTCGGACATGGCGCGCGCCATGGTCGTTGAACGCGGGCAAGAGGACTGGGACAGCGAGTTTCAGCGTTTCCCCCGCCTGTTTGAAGGCCATGAAAGCATCCCCGGCCTGACCTGGCCCACCACCACATTCAGTGACACGATGACGGTTTATCTGGGTAATCGTCGGGTCGATCTTATGCATTTGGGCCGCGCCCACACCGCAGGTGATATCGTCATTCACGTACCCGACCAGAATGTCATGTTCACCGGTGACATCGTCGAATACCACTCGGCCTGTTATTGCGGTGACGGGCATTTCAGCGATTGGGGCGATACGCTGGATGAAATCAAGTGGTTCGACGTCGATGCCATCGCACCGGGTCGCGGAAACGCCCTGGTTGGCAAGGACATGGTCAATGCAGCGATCGAAAACACTCGTGACTTTGTCGAAAGCACCTACCGCCCGGCTGCGAAAGTGGCGGCACGCGGAGGATCTCTGAAAGAGGCATGGGATGCAGTGCGCGCAGAGTGCGATCCGAAATTCGCCGATTACGCGATCTACGAACATTGCCTGCCTTTCAATGTCGCCCGCGCCTATGACGAAGCCCGCGGCATTGACACGCCCCGTATCTGGACCGCCCAGCGCGACTTGGAGATGTGGGAGGCCCTGCAGGGCTGAAGAAGACGAGCAAACTTGATCCAGATCGTTTTGCACAGGGGAAATAGGTGGAATCATAGGGCAAGGCCTTCTGGCGCGTGCGTGCCAGAGGGCGGGATCTAGTGCGCCCACGGCGCCTGAGTATCGGGGGAGAGCCCATGAACAAGATTTTCGAAGTTCCACTCTATGCCTATCAACGCAGCCCGGATCAGGACACGGCAAGCTCGGTACGACACAAGGTTATCGTGATTGGTGCCGGCCCGGTTGGGTTGGCCGCGGCCATTGATCTGGCCCAGAAAGGGGTCCCCGTCGTCGTGCTGGACGACAATGACAAGGTTAGTTTTGGCAGCCGCGCGATCTGCTTTTCACAGCGGTCTCTGGAAATCGCCGACCGTCTGGGCGCCGGGGGTAAGTTGGTTGATAAAGGCGTGCTGTGGGATGCCGGCAAAGTCTTTTTTGACAACCGCCAGGTCTATGAGTTTCACCTGCAACCCGACGCGGGCTATGCGCACCCCGCCTTCATCAACCTGCAACAATACTATTTTGAAAAAGCGCTAGTTGAGCGGGTACGGGAATTGCAGGCCAAGGGCGCGCCGATTGAAATTCGCGGCCAGAACAAGGCCGAAGCCGTCGGCACCCACAACGATCACGTCAAGCTTGAAGTCGAAACGCCCGAAGGCCCCTATAACGTTGAGGCGGATTGGCTGATTGCCTGTGACGGTGCAAACTCGCCTACCCGCCGCATGCTCGGCCTGGATTTCGAAGGCCGTGTATTCGAAGACAACTTTCTGATTGCGGACGTGGTGATGCAGGCGGACTTCCCGACCGAACGCTGGTTCTGGTTCGATCCGCCGTTCAATCGCGGACAATCTGCCCTGCTGCACAAACAACCCGACAACGTGTGGCGGATCGACCTGCAACTAGGAAGGGACATCGATCCCGAGAAGGAAAAACAACCTGAAAACGTGATCCCCCGGCTTAAGGCGATGTTGGGCGATGAGATCAATTTCGAACTTGAATGGGTCTCGATCTACACGTTCCAATGCCGTCGGATGGAGCGGTTCCGCCATGGTCGCGTTTTGTTTGCTGGCGACAGCGCTCATCAGGTCAGCCCCTTTGGCGCGCGCGGGGCCAACTCTGGCCTGCAGGACACAGACAACCTGTGCTGGAAACTAAAGATGGTTATTGACGGCGAAGCGCCCGACCTTTTGCTGGACAGCTACAACCGCGAACGGGTCGAAGCCGCGGATGAGAATATACGCATGTCCACCCTATCGACGGAATTTATCACGCCCAAATCCGATATGTCGCGTCTTTTGCGGGATGCGGTTTTGGACCTCAGCGAGCACTATGCGTTTGCGCGCCCGCTGGTCAATTCCGGCCGGTTGAGCACACCATGCGCATATTCCGGATCATCGCTGAGTTCTGCGGATGCTCTGACCGGGCCAGAGATCACGCGCCCCGGTTCCGCCTGCCCGGACGCGCCTTTGGGCGAGGAATTTCTGCTGCCCAAGTTGGCCGGGAAATTCACTTTGTTGACTATAGATGCGGACGCTCCTGACAGTCTAGAAGAAGGCGGCGTTACGCTCACGCGACTGGCTCTCTCGGTCAAGGATGACCTGACTCTGGAGTTGAAGCGCAGGTATCTGGGCGATGCCCCGGGTGCGGTTTATCTGATCCGACCTGACCAGCACGTCGCCGCGCGCCGCGACACGTTCGAAGAAAACGCATTCCGGCAGGCGATCCGCCGGGCAACAGGTAAGGAGTGAGCGAAATGACCGATCTGATCCTTTCCCCCAATCTGGAAAATGCCGACGGTTTCTATGCCGATCTGGTGGCGGCGCATGATGGGCTGGTCAAAGCCGACAGTGACGCCCTGAATGCACGTCTGGTTCTGGTCCTGGCCAATCACATCGGCAATGCAAATGTATTGTCTAGCGCTCTGAAAGCCGCCACGCTGAAGGACACCTGACGAACCAAGGAGATCGATGATGAGCGGCGTGGTGCTGTATGACTTTTGGCGGTCTTCGGCCAGCTACAGGGTGCGCATCGCGCTGAATCTGGCTGGGATCAGCTATCGCGGCGTGTCAATTGATCTGACAGCGGGCGAACAAAAGTCTGGTAACCATTTAGCGCGTAATCCGCAGGGGCTGGTCCCCGTGCTCGAGATTGACGGGCTGCGGTTGACGCAATCTCTGGCCATTATCGACTATCTTGACCAAACTCGCGGCCTTGGACTGTTGCCTCCGGAACCGGCGGCCCGGGCACATGCGCTGGCTTTGGCGCAATCCATCGCGGTTGATGTGCATCCGGTCTGCAATTTGTCCGTCGCGCAGTATGCGGCCGCGCTGAGTGATGGTGCTGACGGGATGCCCGGCACCTGGATGCGCCATTTCATTCGCCCCGGCCTACTGGCTTTTGAGGCGCTTCTCGAGGGTTTTGAACAAGCGCCCTATTGCACCGGGACCAAGCCCGGACTGGCCGATGTTTGTCTGGTCCCGCAAATGTACAATGCGCGCCGTTGGGACGTGGAGCTATCGGACTTGCCGCGGAGTCTAGGCGCCGAGGCCGCTTGTGCCGAAAATCCCGCCTTTGCCGCAGCCCACCCAGATCTCCACGCACCCGATTGACCTGGCGCACAGAGCCTGTGTGACGGCGCAAGTGGCAATATCAATTGCAGCGCCGTACCTTGTTCGAAACGTATGCAAGAGGTCCCAATGTCAGAGATCACCGGCTATCACGCCCATGTCTACTACGACGCAAATACGCTAGCCATTGCCCGGCAGGTCTGTGAAGAGGTCGCCGGCCTGTTTCCTGTTCAGATGGGGCGCATGCATGCCAAAAATGTAGGCCCCCACCCGCGATGGAGCTGCCAGCTGGGCTTTGACCCGGACGCGTTCGATCAAGTCATGCCGTGGCTGATGCTGAACCGGCAAGGCCTGACCATTTTTACCCACCCGGAAACCGGAGATCACTTAGCGGACCACCGGGATCGGGCGATTTGGATGGGTGAAATGCTGGATCTTGATCTGTCGATCTTTGACAAGGTGAGCACTTAAGTCAGCGCTTTTGCCTGATCCCGCAGTTTGAACTTTTGAATCTTACCGGTCGAGGTCTTGGGCAAGGGGCCAAACACCACGGTCTTGGGGGCCTTGAAATGAGCCATGTTTTCCCGGCAAAATGTGATGATATCGACCTCAGTCGCCTGCGCATGGGGCTTTAGCTCGATGAAAGCACAGGGCGTTTCGCCCCATTTGTCATCCGGGCGCGCGACCACAGCGGCCTCCATCACTGCGGGATGCTTGTAAAGGATATCCTCGACCTCGACCGATGAGATATTCTCACCCCCAGAAATGATGATGTCTTTCGACCGGTCCTTAAGCGCAATGTAGCCGTCCGGATGCATCACCCCAAGATCGCCAGAGGCAAACCATCCGCCTCGGAATGCCTTATCTGTGGCTTCGGCGTTCTTGAGGTAGCCTTTCATGACAACGTTTCCTTGCATGAAAATCTCACCCATCGTCTCACCATCGGCAGGCACCGGTTCCAGCGTGTCCGGATCCGCAACCATCAGCCCCGACAGGGCCGTATAGCGCACACCCTGACGGACCTTCAGCGCCGCGCGGTCTTCGGCCTCTTTACCGTTCCATTCATCCTTCCAGGCGCAGACAACCGACGGACCATAAGTTTCAGTCAATCCATAGACATGGGTAACCTCAACGCCCATGTTTTCCATGCTTTCGATCACAGCGGCGGGCGGCGGTGCGCCGGCGGTCATCACCTTAATCTCATGATCGAAATCCTTGAGGTGTTCAGGCGCATTGGCAAGCATGTTCAGAACGATCGGCGCGCCGCAGAAATGCGTGACTTTCTCATCCCTGAACGCCGCATAAATCGGTTCGTCCCGCACGGCCCGCAGGCAGACGGAAACACCCGCATTGGCGGCCATCGCCCAGGGAAAACACCAGCCGTTGCAGTGGAACATCGGCAGGGTCCACAGATAGACCGAGTGCTTTGGCATATTCCAGTCCAGCAGGTCCGACTGTGCATTCAGCGCGGCCCCTCGGTGGTGATACACGACACCTTTCGGATTGCCGGTTGTACCTGACGTGTAGTTCAGCGTGATCGCGTCCCACTCGTCATTGGGTAGTGACCAGTTGAATTCAGGGTCGCCCTCGGCCAGCAAGGCGTCGTAGGTTACGCCGCCCAGTTTCTCACCACCCTCAAAGCTCGGGTCCTCAATATCGACGATCAGTACATCGTGATCCACCTGTTCCAGCGCCTCTTTGACCACGCCTGAGAACTCGGGATCGACCAGAAGGACTTTGGATTCCGCGTGATTCAGAATGAAGGCAATGATCGGTGCGTCCAATCGGGTGTTGATGGCATTCAGAACAGCGCCCGCCATCGGCACGCCAAAATGCGCCTCATACATTTCCGGAATGTTGGCCGCGATGATTGAAACAGTGTCGCCCGCGCTGATTCCGCGTGCGGACAATGCGCCTGCCAGCCGGCGGCAGCGGGCATAGGTTTCAGCCCATGTATAGCGACGCGCGCCGTAAACTACCGAAGGGTAGTCCGGATAAATATGCGCTGTTCGCTCGACAAAACTCAGCGGTGACAACGGCGTATAGTTTGCCCGGCATTTGTCCAAATGACGCTCGTAGATGCTGGCTTGTGTCATTTGCTGATCCTCCCTCTGCGGTTCCGGCGAATTGAGCACAAAGTCGTTCCTCTGACAAACCCGTAAAAATACGGCGCGGCCATGGACTGGAATTACGGGATGGTGCAATCTGGCCCTATCTCCGACAGAGCTTTCGCGGTGATCTGAGCCATCGAAACACAAAGCCGGGAAAGCCCATTTTTGGCAACCCGCGCCCCAGTCATTCTGAAAGGACATGTCATGGACGGCACGTTCAACGAAAACGATCTCTCGCACGTGGTCGAAGCCGACCGCGCCCATATCTGGCACCACCTGCTGCAGCATAAGCCATTGGAAACCAATGATCCCAAGATCATTGTCGAAGGCAAAGGCATGCGCGTCTGGGACCAGAACGGCAAAGAGCATCTGGACGCCGTGTCCGGTGGCGTCTGGACCGTAAACGTAGGCTATGGCCGCGAATCGATCTGTAAGGCGGTTCACGATCAGCTGATGAAGCTGTGCTACTTCGCCAATACCGCAGGTTCGATTCCCGGATCTATTTTTGCTGAAAAGCTGATCAGCAAAATGCCGGGCATGAGCCGAGTCTACTACACCAACTCAGGCTCTGAGGCGAACGAGAAGGTGTTCAAGATGGTTCGCCAGATCGCGCACAAGCGCTATGGTGGCAAGAAAACCAAGATCCTTTACCGTGATCGCGACTATCACGGCTCGACCCTGGCGACCATGTCGGCAGGCGGTCAGGACGAGCGTACCGCGCAGTACGGCCCGTTCGCACCTGACTTTGTTCGCGTTCCGCACTGCATGGAATACCGCAAGCACGAGCTGGGCTTGGAAGACCTGTCCGGCGAGGCATTCGGCAAAGCAGCCGCGGACGCCATCGAAGAGGTGATCCTGCGCGAAGGCCCCGAAACCGTTGGTGCGCTGTGCCTTGAGCCTGTGACCGCCGGTGGTGGCGTGATTGAAGCGCCCGAAGGTTACTGGGAACGCGTGCAGGAAATCTGCAAAAAGTACGACATCCTGCTGCATATCGACGAAGTTGTCTGCGGCGTAGGCCGTACCGGCACCTGGTTCGGTTATCAGCAATACGGCATCAAGCCTGACTTCGTGACCATGGCCAAAGGTGTTGCCTCGGGCTATGCGGCGATTGCCGTGATGGTCACCACCGAGGAAGTCTTTGACATGTTCAAAGACGACATGTCGGACCCGATGAGCTATTTCCGCGACATCTCGACCTTTGGTGGCTGCACCGCCGGTCCAGCTGCTGCGATCGAAAACATGCGCATCATCGAAGACGAGAACCTGCTGCAGAACTGCACCGACATGGGCAACCGGATGCTGGGCAACCTGCAGGCGCTGATGGAAAAGCACGAAGTTATCGGCGACGTGCGCGGCAAGGGCCTGTTCCTGGGTGCTGAACTGGTCGCAGATCGTGCCACCAAAGAGCCGATGGACGAGAAAAAGGTTCAGGCGGTCGTTGCCGACTGTATGGCGCAGGGCGTCATCATCGGTGCCACCAACCGTTCGATCCCCAGCCGCAACAACACACTGTGCTTCTCGCCTGCACTGATTGCAACCGCAGACGACATCGACCAGATCACCGACGCGGTCGACGGCGCACTGGGTCGTGTATTCGGCTGAACCTAACTGAATACATCTGCCACCACTCACGCAATCACGGCAGATGAACTTAAACCGGCGCGCCACCCGCGCCGGTTTTTTTGTGTTTACGCATATGGGTTTGTCAAATGCGTCTACTCCAGTACCCTGTAGTTATCACACCCCATGCAGGAGACGTGTCCAATGGTACTCAAGCTCATCCGAAGCCTCGCCGCCGTGGCCACCCTTGCGGTCACCACCCCTTCCAGCGCTGATGAAGGCAGCGGCTTTCCCCAGATCGTCGGCACCTGGCACGGCACCTATCTGGTGGCCTTCGCCAAATCGAACCCAAATCACGGGAAAGGTCTGCTGAAAACCGAGATGGAGCTGGAAGTCACCAAACTGGACGGCAATCTCATCACTGCCACCAACCGCTGGCGGCGTATCGGCGATGAAGAGTGGGTCGTAGAAGAAGCTATGGGCACTTTCAGTCTGGACGACCCCACCCGCTTTTTTCTGGCCGAGGCTGGGATCTCGGGCGAAGACGTCTCGGCGGGGATTTTCAACGGGGTCTACCTGGATGACGTGATCATGGTCACCTATGCCGGTCCGGGAACCGGCGTGGCGTTTGCGGCGCAGTTGGTGAAGAAAGACCCAAACAAATAGGCTTATGGCTCCGTTGAAATTAGCAAAACTCGCCAGCCAAAGTTTGGCCGCCATCCTTACTCTTGCCGTTATGCCGCCACTGATGCAGACTTGTTTCAGGAAGGATGTCTGCTTCACCGCATAGCAAGTTGGCAGACCACCCAGCGCGACACCATTCTTTGAGAGGAGTGTGTCATGGCATCCAAAACTACAGGGTCCACACCACCGGACAACATGACGCCGCAACATGCGGCCATGCCCCAAATCAACAAGGTAACTACAGGTGATGTCACCGAGTCGCTGAAGGCAGGGTTTTCCGACTTTCTGGCGCGCCCCTTCATGAGTGGGTTCTTCGGCCTGTTCTATGCGGTTTTCGGAATCCTGATGGTTTGGAGTCTGGTCTGGCTTGGAAAGATCTGGATGATCATTCCCGCCATTGTTGGATTCCCGCTGGTCGCGCCTTTCGCTGCGGCCGGGCTATATGAAATGTCCCGTCGGTTGCAGAACGGAGAGAGGTTCGGCTGGTCAGAAATCTTGACCGTGATGGCCAATCAACGCAAACGCGAAATGGGATGGATGGCCTTTGTCACCCTGTTCATTTTCTGGGTTTGGATTTACCAGATCCGGCTTTGGCTTGCGATCACCCTGCAAAACGCATCATTTTCGGATTTTGAAGGGTTCTTGAATATCGTATTCTTCACGCCTCAGGGCTGGGCTTTCCTTGCCATTGGCACCTGCGTCGGCGCATTTCTGTCCGCGGTCCTTTTTTCGGTCACCGTCATTGCCATGCCCATGTTGCTTGACCGGGAAACCAATTTTGTTTCCGCCATGTTGACTTCTCTGCGCGTCGTCGCGGAAAGCCCGGGTGTCATGCTCACTTGGGCTGCGATCATCTCGGTTACGATGCTGTTGTCGCTGGTTCCGGCATTTCTGGGCCTGATCTTCACCCTGCCGATCCTTGGCCACGCCACGTGGCATCTTTATCAACGGGCAGTACCACCAGCGCAGGAATAATCTATCCGAGCATCACCATGGACGTTGTGTGCTTTAGTTTGCCGAAGTGTTGCTGAGTTCACTTTCGGCTATCAATGAAAAAGGCCGCCCCAAACGGGACGGCCCTTCATTCACTGTCTCTCGAAAGAGGATCAAGCAGCCAGAGCGGCCTGAGCTTTGGCGACGATCGTGCCGAACGCTTCCGGTTCGTGCACGGCCAAGTCGGCCAGAACTTTGCGGTCCACTTCGATACCGGCCAAGGTCAGGCCGTTGATGAAGCGGGAATATGTCAGTGCTTCGTCATGCGAACGGACAGCAGCGTTGATACGCTGGATCCACAGCGCGCGGAAGTTGCGCTTGCGGTTCTTACGGTCGCGGGTTGCATATTGGTTCGCCTTATCGACGGCCTGACGGGCAACCTTGAAGGTGCTCTTGCGGCGGCCATAGTAACCTTTGGCGGCCTTGATAACCTTCTTGTGACGGGCGTGAGTTACGGTTCCACCTTTAACGCGGGACATCTCTTAATCTCCTCTTAGCGGTCGTAGGGCATGTAGCCCTTGACGATCTTGGCGTCGGGGGCGGACAGGGTGGTGTTGCCACGGGCGTCGCGGATGAACTTTTTGGTCCGCTTGATCATGCCGTGACGTTTACCGGCTTGGCCAGCAAGGACCTTACCGGTCGCAGTCACCTTAAAGCGCTTTTTGGCGCTCGACTTTGTCTTCATCTTAGGCATTTCCGTCTCCTTTCGGGGTTCGGTTTCAGACGCGACTCGGCATGCCATCTCGGCCGGTCACGCGATCAGAAGCGCCGTTTACGCAAGTTCGGTCATACTGGCAAGGGGTTTTGGACCAGAATCTGCGCTTTTTACAGCCTGATCAGGCACCGGGGCGACCAAGGTCGCCCCGATGGTTTGATTTAGTGTTCGAATTTGCGGATTTCGCCGGTCTTCAGTCGGCTCGCATAGCTGGCCAGTTCTTCACGTACCACTTTCATCAGGAAGTAGAGTGCAAAGACGTTCACGACCGCCATCGCAAAGATCGCCGCGTCCGAGAAGTCGATGACCGGACCAAGATTGGCCGCAGCCCCGATGATAACGAAAATGCAGAAGATGACCTTGAAGATCAGTTCCTTGGTGTGGCCTTCCCCGAACAGGTAGGTCCAGGCCTTGAGGCCATAGTAGGACCAGCTGATCATGGTCGAGAACGCAAACAAGACCACCGCAATCGCCAGTACATATGGGAACCAGCTGAAGGCACTACCAAAGGCGGCCGAGGTCAGGCTGACGCCCGAGTTACCGTCGACTGTTGCAATGGCATTACCCGCTTCGTTCAGCATGTATTTGCCGGTTTCCGGATCGACGATCAGCTGCTGGGTGATGATGATCACCAGCGCCGTCATCGTACAGATCACGACCGTGTCGATAAACGGCTCAAGCAGCGAGACAAAGCCTTCGGTGATCGGCTCTTTGGTCCGAACAGCCGAGTGCGCAATCGCCGCAGAACCCACGCCCGCTTCGTTCGAAAACGCGGCACGCCGGAAGCCTTGGATCAGTGCCCCGACCATACCACCAGCGACGCCGAGGCCGGTGAAGGCACCTGCGAAAATCTGGCCGAACGCCCAGCCGATTTGATCAGCATTCATGATGATAATCACCAATGCCGCGGCCACATATAGGATGCCCATGAACGGAACGACCTTTTCGGTCACCCGTGCGATGGATTTCAGGCCGCCCACAATGACAAGGAACACGATGATTGCAAAGACAACCCCTGTGATCCATCCGGGATAGTCGCCCGTGATGCCCGCGATCTGTTGGTGCGCCTGATTGGCCTGGAACATATTGCCCCCGCCCAGCGCGCCCAGAATACAGAAGATCGAGAACAGGACGGCCAGAATCTTGCCTCCAGGCAGTCCCAGCTCGTCAAAGCCCTTGGACATATAGTACATTGGGCCACCGGAAACGGTGCCATCTTCGTATTCGTTACGGTATTTCACACCCAACGTACATTCGGTGAATTTCGACGCCATGCCTAACAGGCCCGCGACAATCATCCAGAAGGTGGCTCCCGGTCCGCCAATGCCTACGGCGACCGCCACACCGGCGATGTTACCAAGACCAACTGTCCCCGACAGTGCCGTAGCCAGAGCCTGAAAGTGGCTGACCTCACCCGCGTCATTGGGATCGGAGTAGTCGCCTTTCACAAGGCTGATCGCGTGGCCAAAGAACCGCAGCTGCACAAAGGCAAAGTACAGCGTGAAAACAGTCGCCGCGACGACCAGCCAACCCACGATCCACGGGAAACTGGTTCCCGGAAACGGCGCAAAAATAAAGCTGACAAATGGCCCGGTAAAATCGGCAAATGCCTGATTGATCTTGTCGTCCAGCCCGGGCGCCTCTTGCGCCATCGCAGGAGCGGCGATCAGGGCGGCGATTACAGCCAGCCAGAGATGCTTCAACATAGTCATTCTCATCCCTCCCGTCAGTTCACAACAGTGACTGGCACATCGGCGTGCATGACCAGATTTTGGGTCGAGCTGCCAAACAAGCGTTTCTTGAATCCATCGGCCGAGGCGCGCCCGACGATGATCTGCGAGCCGCCATTCTCAACGGTGATTGCGTTCAGAGTTTCGGCCACGTCGCCATGACGCACGATGCCCTGCACTGTGTAACCATCTGCGGTCAGAGCCTCGACAGCCGGGGTAACAATCCGGTTTGTCGCAAGTTCGATTTCTTCTTCACGCCGCTTGTGCCGCAATGCGTTCTCTTCTGGGGTTTGAAAAGTAAATGGGGACCATTCGATGACATAAACAACCAGCAATTCACACGTGCCAATTCGTCCAGCCAGATCTTTGGCAAAGGCGATGGCGCGTTCTCCGGTTTCTGTCCCGTCCAGTCCAATGACAATTTTCGTTGTCATGACGTTCCTCCAATAATTTTGGTTATGCCGGGACCCGTGCCCCCGGCAGGGCAGCCGGAACCTGGAACTTATTAAGTGGACCGCCCATGCGCCCGAGTATCCCGGAAAAACCCCAAAAAACAGAGAGTTATCTTATGAGCGCAAGCAATAATTCGCTATATTGTTGAAATTGCTGTTTCTTTTCCGCCTAAAATTTAGGCGTATCGGTTTGATACTATGTTTCACCGAGCCCGGCATTGCTGTAATTAGCCGGGATCGGTGTTATAGATCAGCCGTTCATCACAGGGTGCGATGCGCAAAATATTGGTCGTTCCCGGTACGTTGAAAGGCACGCCAGCAGTCACCACGATCTGATCGGCTTCGGATGCGAACCCACCGGCACGGGCCGCGCGGGCCGCATTGACGACGGCACCTTTGAACCGCTCCAGCTCTGGCGTCATCACGCAATGACAGCCCCAGCTCAGACACAGACGCCGCGCGGTTCCCGTGGCAGGCGTCATCGCGATGATCGGAACGCCTGGACGTTCGCGGGCCGTCAGCAGCGCGGTGGTGCCGCTTTGGGTAAAACAGCAAATCGCCTTGATATCTGTTTTTTCTGCAATCTCGCGCGCGGCGGCAACGATACCATCGGCAATAGTGGTCCCCTTTGCCGTCCGGGACGCTGCGATAATCTGCGTGTAGGTCGGGTCCGCTTCGACCTCGATTGCAACCTTGTTCATGGTTTGCACGGCCTCGATTGGGTACGTACCCGCAGCGGATTCCGCGCTGAGCATGATCGCATCCGTGCCTTCGTAGATTGCTGTCGCCACATCCGAGACCTCGGCCCGGGTTGGCATCGGGCTTTCAATCATGCTTTCCAACATCTGAGTGGCCACGATCACAGGCTTAGCCGCCCCACGGCATTTGCGGACCAGTCGTTTCTGGATCGGGGGCACCGCCGACACCGGAAGCTCGACACCCAGATCGCCGCGCGCGACCATGATCCCATCAGAGGCATCCAGAATATCGTCGAATGCCTCGACCGCTGCAGGCTTTTCGATCTTCGACAGGATGGATGCACGCCCATCTGCCAGCGCGCGAGCCTCAAACACGTCCTTGGCGCGCTGCACAAAGCTGAGCGCCAGCCAGTCCACGCCCAGTTGGCAGACAAACTCCAGATCATCACGGTCCTTGGCCGACAAGGCGGCCAGGGGCAGCACCACATCAGGAACGTTCACACCTTTGCGGTTCGAGATCGTACCGCCGACCTCAACGATGCAATTGGCAAAATCCTGGCCACAGTCCTGCACGGTCAGGCGGATTTTGCCGTCGTTGACCAGAAGGCGCGCACCCGGCTCCAACGCGGCAAAAATCTCGGGATGCGGCAGGCAAACGCGGTTGATATCTCCGGGCGCAGGGTCCAAGTCCAGACGGAAGGCCGCGCCTTCTTCAAGTTCTTCTGCGTCGTTGGCGAACACCCCGACACGCAACTTGGGTCCTTGAAGGTCAGCCAGAATTGCTATTGGCCTGTCCAGATCTTTTTCAATCTGTCGGATGATCCGGTGGCGTTCGCGGATCTCATCATGGCTGCCGTGGCTCATATTCAGGCGGAAGACGTCTGCGCCTGCCTCGTACAGCGCGCGGATCATGTCATAGTCATTTGACGCCGGTCCCAGCGTCGCCACGATTTTCACATTTCTCAGGCGTCGCATTGGTCTGGCTCTCCTACCGTCTTCTCTTGATTCTGCGCAAATGTTACCGCAAACATTACTCCGCCTGCTTATTGCGCAATTCCCTTTTCAAAGCAACTGCCCTAAACCTGCGACAAACTAGATGACAGGCTTATGACGTATTCCCCGTTTTTTATCCACGGCGCGGATCGGCCCTCGCGTTGGCTGATCACATGCGACCACGCATCCAACTTGGTTCCGCCCGAAATCCACGGTGGCGATCTTGGCCTGCCTCGTGAAGATATGGAACGCCACATCGCTTATGATGTAGGTGCCTACGAGGTGTCAAAGCATCTGGGTGAGCTTTTGAATGCGCCCGTGATCGCAGCCAATTTTTCCCGCCTCGTGATTGATCCGAACCGCGGCGAAGATGATCCGACCCTGTTGATGAAGCTCTATGACGGGTCGATCATTCCCGGCAACCGGCACGCCGATGCGGCAGAACGAGAGCGGCGTTTGAACATGTGCTATCGCCCGTATCATGACGCGCTGGCGCAGATGGCCGCGTTGCCGCATGCAGTGATCGTGTCGATGCACTCGTTCACGCGGCAACTAAGGGGTCGTGATCCCCGCCCCTGGCATGTCGGGGTTTTGCATACTCCGGACGAACGGTTCTCGGGCCCGTTGATCAACCGTCTAGAGGCCGAGGGTGACCTTTGCGTCGGCGTTAATGAACCCTATACCGGCGTGCTGCCCGGTGATGCCATTGACAAACACTGTACCAGTTTTGGTCGCCCCAACGCACTGATCGAGCTGCGCAATGATCTGATTGCCGAACACGCAGGACAGCGAGAATGGGCCGAGCGGCTAGCCCCTATCCTGCAGGACGCGCTGGACCAAAGCGGCTTGTGACAAAAGCCCTCACTTCATTGTGAGAGCCAACCCCAGACCCCATATTATAGGGGTAAAGGAGGCCACTATGACTCAGGAATTTCTGACGTCCGTCTTTGGCTGGATGGCTGTGCTTAACATCGCGGTTCTGCTGTTCACCACAGTGATGATCTTGCTGTTGCAGGATTGGATCGCAGGCATCCACGGCAAGATGTTCCAGATGGAGCGCCCCGCAGTGAAACGGGCATATTTCCGGTATCTGGCCAACTACAAGATTTTGACACTGATCTTCTGCATCACTCCTTGGCTGGCATTGAAACTGGCCTGATACGCTGATCGTTGAAACATCGCCCTTTGGCCGCTAGGTCATTTACAGCACGTATTTCTGTCATCCGGAGCCAGACCATGGACAAGCAAACCGAAATAGAACTTCAGGCCGCCGCATTCCGTCGCTTGCAACAGCATCTGATGGAGGACCGCACTGATGTGCAGAACATCGACATGATGAATCTGGCCGGGTTCTGCCGCAACTGCCTGTCGCGATGGTATCAGGAAGCCGCCAATGAAAAAGGCATCGAGATGGGCAAGGATGAAGCCCGTCAAATTTTCTATGGCATGACCATGGATGAATGGAAAGCCAACTACCAGACCGACGCCAGCCCGGAGAAGCAGGCCGCCTTCAAGGTCGCGTTCGAAGAGAATGTGACGAATAAGGGCTGACGCCCAAAACGAAAGAGGCCCGCCAACCTGGCGGGCCTTTTGTTTAGATTGCGACCTTGCGGCTTTCGTCCAGATAAATCTCTCGCAAACGCTTGGCGATTGGCCCCGGCGTACCGTCGCCCAGCGTAACCCCGTCAATCTCAACCACGGGCATGACAAACGCACTGGCCGAAGTTGTAAAAGCCTCATCCGCTTCCTTCGCCTCATCAATGGTGAACAGGCGTTCTTCCACTTCCATCTGCGCCTCGGCGGCCATACGCAGGACGGCCTTGCGGGTGATGCCGTGCAGAATGTCGTTCGAAAGCGGGCGGGTGACGATCTTGCCGTCCTTGACGTAGTAGGCGTTGTTGCTGGTGCCTTCGGTCACATAACCGTCCTCAATCAACCACGCATCGTCACAGCCAGCCTTCTTGGCCATCATCTTACCCATGGACGGGTACAGCAGCTGAACAGTCTTGATGTCGCGGCGGCCCCAGCGGATGTCTTCGATCGAGATGATCTTGGCACCCTTCTTGGCGGCTGGGCTATCGGCCAGGCCGGGCTTGTTCTGGGTGAACAGCACGAGGCTGGGCTTGGTGTCCGCAGAAGGGAATACAAAATCGCGGTCGCCATCTGAGCCGCGGCTGACCTGCAGATAGACCAGCCCTTCTTCGATGCCGTTCAGCTCTACCAGCTTGCGGTGAATTTCCAGCAGCTCATCCTTGGTACAGGGCTCAGCCATCTCCAGCTCATCCAGAGACCGCTTCAGACGCACGGCGTGACCTTCGAAATCGATCAGCTTGCCATCCAGAACGCTGGTGACTTCGTAAACGGCGTCTGCGAATAGAAAACCTCGGTCAAAGATGGACACCTTGGCCTCGGTCTCGGGCAGGTATTCGCCATTTACAAAAACGGTGCGGGTCATGTCTTGTCTCCTCAGCCCCAGAGGTCCGCTTTTGGCGGGTGCACTCCGGCATCATCAAAAATCAGCGGGTTGTCGCGGTCTTCGGCCAGCAGAAGCGGCCCGTCAAGGTCTGTCACCATCACACCCTGTGCCAACAGTGTCGCAGGTGCCATAGCCAGAGAGCTGCCAACCATGCAGCCGACCATCACGCGAAAGCCTTCAGCCAGCGCCTGCTGGCGCAGGGCCAGCGCCTCGGTCAGGCCGCCCGTTTTATCCAGTTTGATGTTGACCACATCGTACTTGCCCTTGAGGCCCTGAAGGCTTGTGCGATCATGACAGGACTCATCAGCACACACTGGCACGGGGCGCTCCATTCCAATCAGGGCGTCATCTTCCCCGGCGGGCAAAGGCTGCTCGACCAGAGCTACACCCAAACGCATCAGATGCGGGGCAAGGTCGGCATAGACCGCAGCTGACCAACCTTCGTTGGCGTCCACGATGATCGTGGCATCTGGTGCACCTGAGCGCACAGCTTCCAGCCGGGGCATGTCATCCGGCGTTCCCAGCTTGATCTTCAGCAAGGGCCGATGCGCGTTGGCCCCAGCCTGTGCCTGCATCTTTTCCGGCGTATCCAGCGACAGCGTATACGCTGTGATTTCTGGCCCCGGAACCGGCAGCCCGGCCAGATCCCAGGCCCGCTTTCCTGCGCGTTTGGCCTCAAGGTCCCAAAGGGCGCAATCAACCGCATTCCGCGCCGCCCCGGCAGGTAAAAAGTCCATCAGGCTGTCACGGGTAAACTCGGCAGGCAAAGCTGCGATCTCGGCTTCGACCGAATCCAGCGTTTCATCATACCTGGCATAGGGCACGCATTCGCCCCACCCCTGATGGGTACCGTCAGAAATCCGAACCGTCAGCACCTTGGCCTCGGTCCGAGACCCGCGCGAGATCGTAAAGACCTGCGCCAGCCGAAACACGTCACGAGAGACTTCTACCTGCACGCGCCAGCTCCTTCATCTTTTTCAAAATACTTTCGCCGTAGGCGGACAAGCTCGCCTCCGACGCGCCGCTTAGATCACAGTGCGGCCAGCGCATCCACCAGCTTGCCCGAACCAAAGCGGAACGGGTCAGTCGCGGGCAGGCCCATATCGGCCTCAACCTTAGCCAGATATGCGGTGGCGTCCTCTTCGGACATATGCTGGGTGTTGACCGAAATACCGACGACCTGACAATCCGGATTAGCAACCTTGGCCAGACCCAATGCCGTGTCGCGCAGCGCTTCCAATGTCGGCAGCTGATAGGTCGGCAGACCACGCATATGGTCGCGGGTCGGCTCATGGCTCAGGATCAGCGCATCCGGCTGGCCGCCGTGGATCAGCGCCATGGTCACACCGGAATAAGACACGTGGAACAGCGACCCCTGCCCTTCGATCAGATCCCAGTGATCGTCATCGTTGTCAGGCGTCAGCCATTCGACCGAACCGGCCATGAAATCGGCAATGACCGCATCCAGCGGCACACCGTCCCCGGTGATCAGAATGCCTGTCTGACCGGTTGCGCGGAAGGTCGACTTCATGCCGCGCTCGCGCATCTCGGCATCCATCGCCATCGCCGTGTACATTTTGCCGACAGAGCAATCGGTGCCAACAGCCAGACAGCGCTTGCCCTTGCGCTTGATGCCGTTTGCAATCGGGTATTCCACCGAAGGTACGCGAACATCGTGCAGCTTGCGGCCGGTGGCTTCAGCAACAGCCACCAGATCGGGTTCGTCGCATAGCAGGTTGTGCAGACCAGAGGCCAGGTCAAAGCCTTCCTCCAACGCCATGACCAGAACCTTTTTCCATTCCTGGCTGATCACGCCACCACGGTTGGCAACGCCGATAACCAGCGTCTTGGCGCCGGCTTCTTTCGCCTCGGTCAGGGACATGTCGGTCAGGCCCAGATCGGCCTTGCAACCTTCCATACGGTACTGGCCAACGGCATTCTCAGGACGCCAGTCCTTGATGCCGATTGCAACTTTGGCCGCCAATTGGTCGGGCGCATCGCCCAAAAACAGCAGGTACGGTGTCTCGATCATTGCGGTTTACTCCTTTGATTCTGGCGCAATCTAGGGGACGATTTCCACGAGTGTTTCGCGTTTTCGTCTGACAACGCCCCGTCAGGTGGGAAATTTTTGCGCCTTCTTCCTAAATGGCGCACAAATCTTTCAAGTTTCCAAAGCGATTAAACTTTAATCACTGTTTTGACCCTGTATTGCGGCAATTGCTGCGATTGCATTGCCGCACCTGCACAAAGATGCTTGCTATGGCTTGCGCAATTTAATACCCCATGAGGCAAGAAAATCGTAATTTCCTTTCTCGCACGAGGTCCAGATGAGCTTTCGCATCCAACCCGCCGCCCCCGCGCGCCCCAACCGTTGCCAGTTGTTCGGACCGGGATCAAACACCAAGCTGTTCCCGAAAATGGCCGCGTCGGCCGCAGACGTAATCAACCTCGACCTTGAGGACTCGGTCGCGCCGTCGGACAAGGACGCCGCGCGCGCAAATGTGATCGAAGCGCTGAAGACCGTCGATTGGGGCAACAAATACATGTCCGTGCGCATCAACGGACTGGACACACCCTATTGGTACCGCGATGTGGTGGACCTGCTGGAACAAGCCGGCGACCGGCTGGATCAGATCATGATCCCCAAGGTCGGCTGCGCGGCAGATGTCTACGCCGTAGACGCGCTGGTCACCGCCATCGAGCGCGCCAAGGGCCGTACAAAGCCCGTCAGCTTTGAGGTCATCATCGAATCCGCAGCTGGCGTTGCCCATGTCGAAGAGATCGCGGCCTCGTCTCCGCGCATGCAAGCGATGAGCTTGGGTGCAGCAGATTTTGCAGCCTCGATGGGGATGCAGACCACCGGTATCGGCGGCACGCAAGAAAACTATTACATGCTGCGCGAAGGCGAAAAACACTGGTCCGACCCGTGGCATTGGGCGCAGGCTGCCATTGTTGCTGCATGCCGGACACATGGCGTTCTGCCCGTGGACGGACCCTTTGGCGACTTCTCAGACGACGAAGGTTACATCGCCCAGGCAAAACGTTCGGCTACCCTGGGCATGGTCGGAAAATGGGCCATTCACCCCAAGCAGATCGCGTTGGCCAACGAGGTCTTCACCCCGTCGGATGAAGCCGTGTCCGAGGCACGCGAAATCCTGGCTGCGATGGAGCAGGCCAAAGCCAATGGCGAAGGCGCAACCGTTTACAAAGGCCGTCTGGTCGACATCGCCTCGATCAAACAGGCCGAGGTGATCGTGGCGCAGGCCGAATTGATTGCCGCGAACTGATCTAATTGAATAAGGCGCCCTTAGGGGCGCCTTATTTGGGCCTAACGGCCAAAGACGTCGTTAGGCGTCCACGTAAAACGCTCACCTTTCTTTCCTGATTTCATCATCAGGCAAGATGTACCGAGCTTCTGAAAATAGATTATCTTCAGCGGATACCAACCCGCCTTCGGCACCTCTACTTCGGTTCGTTGATTGGCCTCACACCCCTGAATACTATTGACTTTGCCGATCTGCTGCCCGCCAACCCAGGCTTCGATTCCATCGTTTGACCATGTCTCCAACTCGTAAACCCCCGGTGAGTCAAAGCGCATGTAACCGGTGATTTCTGCAGCGACGTTATAGTGGTGGTCGAATGTCAAAACATCCTCGCCCTCGTTTGTATCCCTATAATCCAAACCGATCAGCGGCTGCCCCGGCTGAGCCTTAGGCAACAACTGCTTGGCATGAGTGAGGTTGCGGATTTTGCGCTGTGTACCAGTTCCCACATATTTTACATTCAATCCCGCTTTTGGATTGGGTTGCGGACTGGCGGGCTGCAATTTGAGCGGCGCGGCCACTGCTGAACTGGCGATAAACGCCGCAGCTGCTATCAGCGCTCCAATGCGAACAAATTTCATTATCTTCTCCCTGTGTGTGGCCTGTTGGGGTTGTTCCCCTTCGATCAGGTCCTTGAGAAGACACTAGGCTGTGAAAATTCACCCGGCAAGCCGGTTGAAGATCACAATTCCAACGTCAGGCGCGCATATCTTTGGGTGAATCCATCACCACATAAGACGTGATCGACGTCACATGCGGCAGTGTTCCCAGAACTTCGGTGTGGAATGTCTTGTACGAAGGTAAGTCCGCGCATTCCACGCGCAACAGGTATTCGATGGTCCCCGTGATATTGTGGCATTCGACCACTTCCGGCACACGTTGAAGGGCGCGTTCGAACCCTTCCTGTGCGGCTTTGGTGTGTTCACCCAGCCCAACGCCGATATAGGCGACGAATCCGACACCAATCTCGGATGGGTTCAGGACTGCGCGGTAGCCCGAGATTACACCCGAACGCTCAAGCTCCTGCACGCGGCGCAGGCAGGCAGAAGGAGACAACCCCACCCGGTCCGCCAGATCCAGATTACTGATGCGGCCGTCTTGCGAAAGTTCTCGCAATATTTGCTGATTTATGTGGTCAATTTTCGCCATTGATTGTGATATTAACGAGATCGCGCATTAAAACGCAATTTCATTTGTTCGGTTTGCAGCAATTATCCAACTTATGACCTACGATATTCTTCTGGCCCTGATCGCCTTTGCTTTTGTCTCGTCCATTACACCTGGACCCAACAACCTGATGCTGATGGCGTCTGGGGCTAATTTCGGATTTCGCAAGAGCATCCCGCACATGTTGGGGATCGGGCTTGGGTTTAGCTTCATGGTGCTATTGGTTGGCACCGGGCTGGTGCAGCTATTCGACAGATATCCGATCAGCTACACGGTGCTGAAATTCGCCTCTGTTGCATATCTTCTGTTCCTTGCTTGGAAAATCGCACATGCCGCCCCGGCGAAGGGGCAAAACACGACAGGCACGCCGATGACATTCCTGCAGGCAGCAGCCTTTCAGTGGGTCAACCCAAAGGCCTGGGCCATGGCCCTGACAGCCACAACCGCCTACACACCTGATCAGACCCTTCAGGCGATCATTATGGTGGCCCTTGTTTTCGGAGCAGTCAACCTGCCCTCAGTCAGCACATGGACCGTTCTGGGCCAGCAAATGGCGCGCATCCTGACGAACCCGCGCCGGTTGATGGTGTTCAACTGGACAATGGCGGCTTTGCTCGTCGGCTCGCTCTACCCGGTTCTATACCCGAACTGAGCAATTTCAGCGGCAGGTCTTCAGCCTGATTCCCATGACTGTGGGCCAAAACACGCAGAACGCTGTCTTCATAACGGGTCGTCATCAGCATCTTTTCTATTTGCCCGCCTACGGATGCATATTCCGCAGCCACAAATCTTGCTGAATTCAAATCGGAATACACAGGTAAGAATGTTACACTGGGGGTGTAACTCACGAGACCAATAGATTTTTTAACATGGTAAATGAGGACCGATATGAACAATCCATCTCGCCCGCTCCGCCAAATTCTGTTTGCCGCCATCCTTGCCGCAATACCGGCTATTGCGCAGGCCAATGACGTCCAGACACAAACCATGATTTCTGAACGTGTCAGCCAGCATAACCCGGCGCCTGAAGCCTATATCAAGGATCGCCCAATCCTGGGTTGGCAGCTGACCAGCGATGACTTCGACGCCATCCCCGACGCGATACGCGAAAACCTCGGTTCGGTTGATGGCACCAGTTACGATCAGGCTTACCTGACCGAGAACACCGGCTCGATCATTGCGCTGCAGTTCCGCAAGGATGGCCCAGACTTCTACATCATCGGCAAAAGCACGTTTGACGAGGTCTACGAGCTGGTTTCGCTGGACAGTGTTGCCGCCAAGAATACGCGCCTGATCGAACGGCTGGACATGGCCCCTGAGGTCAAGGCGATGTTCGAAGATCAGGCGCCCGGCATTGTTGGCGCGCTCAAGACAACACCGGTTGATATGCTGCGCCTGTCTGATCTGGGATATGCAAAAAGCGATGCTCTGACCATTCAGGCCCCATGGGGCGAACAGACCAAACCCGAAGGCGCGGACGCATTTCTGGTCTGGGACAGCGGCGAGAACCAGTACTACATGGTGAACGCTGACGACGACGGCCTTCCGACCAGCTATGTACCTGTGAAGTGACCCATACCGGCGCGGCCCTTGATCGGGGGGCGCTTTACCTTGTGTTGCATTCCTCTGACAGCAAGTTCATATAGCAATGAACTTCCGCGTTGAGAGGCGTCATGACCCAGTATCTGGATTTCGAAAAACCCCTGGCCGAGATCGAAGGCAAGGCCGAGGAACTGCGCGCGCTGGCCCGTGCCAACGAAGAGATGGACGTGGCCGAAGAAGCCGCTGCGCTGGACGCCAAGGCTGCCAAGCTGCTGGACGAGCTTTACGGTGACCTCACTCCGTGGCGAAAATGTCAGGTCGCGCGTCACCCTGAACGCCCCCATTGCCAGGATTACGTGGCAGAGCTGTTTACCGAGTTCACGCCGCTGGCGGGTGATCGCAACTTTGCTGACGATCTGGCTGTGATCGGGGGTCTGGCCCGTTTCGACGACCAGCCCGTCATGGTGATCGGGCACGAAAAAGGCTCGGACACCAAATCTCGGATCGAACGGAATTTCGGCATGGCCCGCCCCGAGGGGTATCGCAAAGCCGTACGCCTGATGGAAATGGCCGGACGTTTCGGTCTGCCCGTCATTACCCTGATCGACACGGCCGGTGCATATCCGGGCAAAGGTGCCGAGGAACGCGGTCAGTCCGAGGCCATCGCGCGGTCGACCGAAATGTGTTTGAAGATCGGCGTGCCTTTGGTGTCTGTGATTATCGGCGAAGGTGGTTCAGGCGGCGCAGTAGCGTTTGCCACGGCAAACCGGGTCGCGATGCTGGAACATTCGGTCTATTCGGTAATCTCACCTGAAGGCTGTGCGTCGATCCTGTGGAAGGATTCGGAAAAGATGCGTGAGGCCGCCGAAGCGCTACGGCTGACTGCTCAAGACCTGCAAAAGCTGGGCGTCTGTGATCACATCATCACCGAACCCAAGGGCGGCGCGCATCGCGACCGCGCCGCAACGGTCGACTCTGTACGAGGTGCCATTGCTGCTATGCTGAAAGAGCTGGATGGCAAGGATGCGGCAGCCCTGATCAAGGACCGCCGCCAAAAATTCCTGGATATCGGCTCGAAAGGGCTGGCGGCGTAATCCGTCAGCCGCCGAGCTGACGCAATAAAGCCACTGAAGGTTCCCCTGTTGCGGCCAAACCACTGGCGCGTTGATACGCGCTGATGGCGGATTTCGTGTTGTTGCCGATAACCCCATCCGCGCCCTGGGTGTCGTACCCGGCGGATGTCAGTCGGCGCTGCAGCTCTTTGCGATCCTCAAGCGTCAACCCGGTCGCATCGGGCCCGAACGAGGCCTGAAACGGCGCGCCACCGGCGATCCGGTCCGACAAATGCCCGACGCCGATCGCATAACTGTCCGAATTGTTATAGCGCTTTATCACCTGAAAGTTGCGGAACACCGCAATGCGCGGCCCCGGCGTTTGCGGCTGCAACACCGCCACAGGTGTTCCCGAAACAGTGCCTGCTTCGCCACCCCATGGCTGTCCGCGAACCCAACCAGCCCGCGCCAGATATGCGGCGGTCGAAGCCAAAGAGTCCGTGGGATCCTCAGACCAGATATCCCGACGACCATCACCGGTAAAATCCACCGCGTAGGCCAAATAAGAGGTCGGGATGAACTGCGTGTGCCCCATCGCCCCGGCCCAACTGCCGGTCATGTTCGCGGGCGATGTATCGCCCTCTTGAATGATCTTCAGGGCAGCTATCAATTGCTTTTCAAAAAACGCACCGCGACGCCCGTCATAGGCCAAGGTTGAAACCGCTGATACCACCGGCACATCCCCGCGGCGGGCCCCATACCGGCTTTCCAAGCCCCAAACGGCCACGACAACCTCTTTGTCGACGCCGTATTTTGCCTCGATCGCTGACAGGGTTCCGGCATGGCGTACCAGCATCTGTTTGCCGTTTGCGATCCGTTCATCCGACGCAGCAATCGCCAGGTAGTCTTCGAGTGAGCGCTTGAATTCGACCTGATTGCGGTCCCGTTCGATCACATCCGGCAGATACCCTGCCCCCTGAAAGGCCCGGTTGATGGTGGTCTGAGAAATGCCTTGCGAGGCCGCGCGCGACTTGAACCCGGCAACCCAGGCGTCCCACCCTGCGTTGGGGACGGCCCGCATCCGCGTTGCCGGGGCGCTGGTTGGCGCGCCACCCGAACAGGCGGCCAAAAAGGTTGACCCAAGTCCAACTGAAAATAGGCGTCGATTGATCATGTCTGAAATCTGCTCTTGTTGTGATTTGGGTCAGAGTATCGCAGACCAAGTGCGCAAGCTAGTTCTGCGGTGCCTGGAAAAGGCAACCCGATCACTTCGGCGACAAGCCGCTCAACTGACCAGCATGCGCAGCCCCTGCGTCACATCTGAACGTACGGCCAGCCGCAATCCGGGCTCATCCCCCGCCTTCAACGCGGCGATGATCAGCTTGTGATAATGCGGCGGCTCTGTCCGCCGCAACCGCCCGTAAAGCGCGCGCATCGTCGGCCCCAACTGAAGCCACACGGTTTCCACAATGGCCAGCATCGCCGGAGCCTGAGCGCGCAGATACAGCGTGCGATGGAATTCCAGGTTTGATCGGATATAACCGACGGCATCCCGTTTCGTGACCATTTCCGCGACGGTCATGTTGATGCTCTGCAACCGGTCTATCAGCGCCATGTGCGCACGGGGCAATGCACGGCTGGCCAGCTCGACTTCTAGCAGTGCACGCAGGGCTGCCAGCTCTTCGATACGGTCATTGGTCAGCTCGGGCGTGGACACTCGACCCGAAGAAGACAGAAACAACGCCCCTTCGGCCACCAGCCGCCGCACCGCTTCACGCGCAGGCGTCATTGAGACATCAAATTCCTTGCCGATGCCGCGCAGGGTCAACGCCTGCCCGGGCGCTATGTCGCCGTGCATGATACGCGAGCGCAGGGCTCGATAGACCAGATCATGAGCTGCAGGTTGGGTGTCGGTTTGGCGAGCGCTTAACATAACCCCATGTGATCACAAATTGCCGCGCGGTCAACTCGTCGCGCCATCAAATCTGTACTGATGAAGCTGCGCCCCGTTGTCGCGCAGCCAGAGCCTTTGGGCTTTGCAGTCACCAAACAGACGCTCGACCTGCGCCCAGAACGCGGGGGAATGGTTCATTTCGTCCAGATGCGCAACCTCATGTGCGGCGACATAATGAAGGATGTCCGATGGCGCGAGGATCAGGCGCCACGAAAACATCAGACCACCAGCGGAACTGCACGATCCCCAACGAGACCGCGTATCGCGCAAGGTCAGGCTGGAATAAGGACGGCCCAGCATAGCCGCATAATCGTCGCAAGCCTCGGTCAGGCGATCCCGCGCCAGTTCCTTTAGGAACCGTGCCAATCGCCGGGCTTCGGCCCCTTTGGGGACTGCAACCTCTGCGTCCCGCAGCAGAACGCGTCGGCCCTCTGCCAGTACGATTCGCCTATCTTTGCCTTCTATAGGGATTGATTGTCCGAATCCTACGGCTGATGGGTTGGGTCGGTCCTCAAGATGCTGACGGATCCAGTCTTCCTTGACCTTGGCGAAATTCAGCGCCTCGGCTTCAGCCACACCTTTAGGGTAGGTTAGTGTAACCCGCCCATCCAATTGAGAAATCCGCAGGCTGATACGCCGCGCCCTGGCTGATTTGCGCAGCGTTAGCGGCACCGGCGGTTTTCCGGGCAATGCGTGATCCCCCATGTGCCTGTTTCTCCTGCTCAAAGGCTTTGACAGTGCCCGCTGCATGTGGCACGTGACCTGAATCATTACTACGACTCACCTGATATCAAGGGGATCTGAAATGCCCAAGGAAGAATGGGGTGTAAAGCGCGTTTGCCCGACGACCGGTAAGCGATTTTACGACCTGAATAAGAACCCGATCGTCAGCCCCTACACCGGCGAGATCGTGGAGCTTGAAACCGGCAAGAGCCGGATGATCGCCGCAGATGCGGAAGATGCCGCATCGGCAAAAGCACGCGAAAATGCTTCAGAAGAAGATCTGGTTCTGGACGATGACGAAAATGTCGACGTCGAACTGGACGATGATCTGTTGGACGATGATGAAGACAGCAACGATGACGTTTCGCTGGAAGAGATTACCGACATGCCGTCGGAAGACGACAGCTAAAACCTGTCCGGGGCGGCCCCTGCGCCGCCTCAGACGATCCTCGGATGCAAGACAGAAACTTTTCCGCAAACTCCATTTTTGGACTTGCACTCAATGTCACTGTCTCATAAATGTCCGCCCACCGCAGCCGCGGTACCATGATGGGGCCTTAGCTCAGTTGGGAGAGCGCTTGCATGGCATGCAAGAGGTCAGGGGTTCGACTCCCCTAGGCTCCACCAAAATCCATTGATTTTATTGAACTATTTCGCGTCATTGCGCGCCTGCCCCTATTCTAACCCTAAATTCACGCCGCTTGCCGAGGCTTCCAGCGTCGTATGCCCGAGGCCCAACCGAGTCGGAATGTCGCACCCCACCCCCCGGCCTCACCCGGACGCGGCGCAATTTTGTTTATACCCCACGCACACCAAGCGCGGGGTATCTGGACATTTTGACTGCCAGGTCAGGTGAGATATGGCCACCCCCGCGCAGCTACAAACTCGTTACGCCGAGAGTACATCAGCTGCTTGGCCATTTGGTGCACTTAGCACGAAAGACCGCTTTGAAGTCCACGCAGACACCCGATCCATTCCGATGATTATCCGCAATGCGGACGGAGCCGACTTTGGACAACTCGCGGGCAAATGTCGCTTCCGGCCCATTGCGGATCTCGGTGACGAATGTGGTGAATGACTGGTTTGAGGTGTTTTTCTCTAGCTTCCCTAGAGGCAAATAGCTTAGTGAGGCATAAACTCCGGCACTCTTCAATGCGAAAGAACGGGAACTTAGAGAACCCGTTTTCTCACAATGATGACGACCTTTTCAGTAACGCCCCTTAAGAGCATTCGTGTTTTCCTTAAGCCGGTCAAAACGCACTTCGCCACCCATAACGGTCATGTCGACCTGCGTATCCTTCAATGTCTCAATGGCGATTTCAAAGATGTTGCGATCCAGCACGATGAAATCCGCCAGCTTGCCCGGCTCGATGGACCCAAGCTTGTCAGGCCATTCAAACCCGAGACATTCCGCACCGCCCCGGGTGAAGCCCCGGACAGCCTGTTCCAGCGTGATCGCCTGATCAAGATTGAGGGTACCACTTTCGGGATAGCCTGGTTCGCTGCGCATCACGAAGCCTTGCATCTGGAAGAAACCGTTAAGCTCAGATTCAAGTGCTGACGGCCAGTCGCTACCGAACCCAAAAGAGATGCCGGACTCGACCGCAGAGCGCGCATTCAGCCAATTCTGGTATCGATCCTCACCAATACCGTTGACAAAGTAGTCGCGAATAGCCGGATGCGGATACTGAAGCGTCATGAAATCCATGCAAACATCGGATATCTTCGAAAGCCGCTCGATTTCCTCGGGCCGTGTCATGAACGAGTGCGAGAAATGCAACGGCACCCCGTTGTCGCCGTTCTTGGCACGCACGTCTTCGAACAGTTTCGCCATCTCGATGCTGGTCTGGTCTCCAAAGACGTGGACCATCACGCCGAGTCCGAACTCGTTGAACTTGATGATTTCGTCCGCATAGATTTCGTAGGGAAAACTGAGCGAGCCGCGCTCGCCGGGACGATCAGAATAATCGTTGATCAGAAAGGTAGAGTAGCTGCCGGAACTTCCATCGGCATACATCTTGACGTAGCGCGGGTAGACATGCGGTGTTTCGAAATCTTGCCATTTCTGAACCACCTCAAAAACCTCGTCAGGTGTCATGGCACCATTGTGCGCCCTATGAAACCAGCTTGGGAACAGACGGATGCTGAGACGGTCCTCGGTGTCGAGATAGTTGGCTGCCTTGACCCAGCCGACTTCGCCCTCGGCCAGTTTGATCGATGTGAACCCTTGCTCGACGAAAGCTTCTAGAGTCTCTTGCAATGGCGTGGCGATCCGCTCGGCTGCGGTCGCTGGCAGGGCTTGTTCGACTAGGGACATTGCGTATTCGCGAATTGTTCCGGTCGGTTCGCCCGTGTCCGGGTCGACGTCCCAGATGAATTTGTTGTCCTGTTCGCTGTCTGCGGTGATGCCGATCAACTCTAGTGTCTTGGAGTTCACCCAGGCATCGTGACCAGACTGACTGTAGAAGTACATCGGTCTTTCTGAATCGATGGCGTCCAGCAGTTCCTTGCGGGGGCTGTTTTTTGGGAAAACACCAAGGTTCCAGGCCTCGCCTCGCAAGAACGGCAGGTCCGGGTTGGCCTCGGCATATTCCTGGATCTCAGAAATGATGGCCAGTTCATCATTTGGATTCTGGATGTACAGGTTCGCCTTGCCCATCGACGCCCCCATGGCATGGTTATGTACGTCGATCAGCCCAGGCATCGCAAACGCGCCCTTGAGGTCAATCACCTCAGTGTTGTCTCCCGCCATTGCGGAAACGTCATCGATCGAACCGACGGTCAAGAACTTGCCGTCTTTGATTGCGACAGCTTCCGCCCATGGCTGGGCTTCGTCGACTGTATAGATGCTTCCGTTTGTATAGATTGTGTCTGCGGTCTGTGCGTGGGCCGAGCCAACCATTCCACAAACGACAATCAACTGCGCGCCCAATTTTCGCATTTCTCACTCCCCTAAACACCACCCATGCTTAGCCACCCTATGCAGGCGAAGGTTTCCATGGGATGTTACTAACACCCAACTGTTCAACAGGGATGAGCTTAAAAGGATATCTGAATGCATCAAAAAGCGCTTGACACACCGGACGCTCACGCTGCCTTGCGCCAGCTGAATATTGTGTTGGGATCTTCGGGTTTTCGAAATGCGCCGGTGTTATGTGCAATGCTTGGCTTTATTGCCAGGGCAACCCTTGCGGGTCAGGCCTCTTCGCTGAATGCTTCGTTGATCGCTTAACGGGCGCTCGGCAAGGGACCGGACTTTCAAAGCTCGACAGATTCTAGCGTGCGGGTTGCCGCCAATCGCCTGCGCACTGCACTCAGACTTTACTATTCCGAAGACGGACGGGCAGACAACATCGTGTTCTCTTTGGAGCCTGGAACCTATGAATTGGGTATCGCGCATAGGGTTCCCAATTCCGAACCGGGTCATATAGATCACGCCAAAGCGCAAATGGAACACTACCAGTCGGCCCCCACAAAAGAGTGCCACGCTCAGACGTCACGCTTCATCGAACAAATGTGCCTCAAGTCCCCGGAAGACCCCTTCCTTATGGCCGCTCGCGCAGATTTGCTTTTGGATTCCTACAAGCTCGGTTATGGGGCCGATGGCAGTGCAGTGGACGAGGCGGACAATCTGATTGAATTTGCCAGAAAAATGACCCAATTGATGGGTTCATCGCCTTTACCGCCGCCCTCGCGGCGCTGCATCACGGCGACGCGCATGAAGTTAATCTCCTGGCACAATCTCTGGCTAATGCAGAGGCTGATGCTGACAAGGCTTTTGGTGTTTGGGCTCTGACATTGGTCAATTCGGTAGGTGCGCAGCGGTGTAAAGACGAGTTTCACCTGTTCTCGGTTTCTGGCTTGCCTGGGTGGATACATCATGCGCCGTTTCTGGCGTCTTATGCCGAGAATGACTACGAAACAGCACTTGTCGCCGGTATCCGGTTTGGAATGAGGGATTGGTTTTGGGGCGGCGTTGTCCGAACAGCAGCCTTGGCCCAACTAGGCCTGAAAGACGCAGCTAGGGCCGAACTTGAGCACACGGTTTCTCTATGCCCGACCTTGATCACGGATACACACCGCGTTCTCAGGACTTACATTCCCAATGAAGACGTGCGCAATCATGTTTACGAGGGGCTCGAAAAGGCCGGTCTCAGGTCATTGGCTTAAGGACGCGCTGAACCACCATTGCAGACTTTGGCGCAACGCGCAGCGAAGGTCCGCTTTCCGCCCTTCGCGACTGAACCCGCGGCTTGGGGCAACGGCAACAAAGGGCTCGAAGCAAACATGCGGCAGTGCAGCGGTCGAAGGTTGAGCCTGTTCCCGTAAGCAGACTTTAGGAAAAACGAGATGACCCGGCGATTTCATCGGCTTGGCCAATCGTGCTGACATTCGTCTTCCACAAGCCACCCTTCGCACAAACCGGGCTGATCGACGGCTCAGAGCCCAAGAATACCGGACGCTGCACCTCGCACCAATGGCTTGGAATCGCGGAAAGCCGACATTGGCTCCAATCAAGGCGGCACATTACCGGGCATTCATTTGTGATGCCCAAAAAATTTCTGATTTCAACGAACCGGTCGTTCGTTCATGAATCTCAGAGCTTCGCAAGAGGTAGCCTGAAAACAGAAGGATACACACGCGCTGCGTCAGGAAAAGTGTTCTTCCAGATGTCATTTATGATATCGGGCGAACTTGGAAAAGATGGCGCGAGACATTTGCTACTATACCTGAATCCTATGCGGTTTCGGCGCAGCAGACGTGTCGCAGAACCTGCGCGACGTTGCTCATGAAGGTGTCATCATACCCGGCGTCGTTTTCGAGAACGCTCAGGAACGCGCATGACGTGCCAGTGACCGTGTCCACCATCAGGAACTGGCCACCGTAACCGGCATGCGCAACCACCCGTCCGTCGGTCATGATATGGTTGGAGTAGCGCAGCCATTCTTTTGGCGGTGTCAGAGATGGTGCTGAGCGGGTCAGGCTTTGGCGGAGGAAATTTGCATTGGCACATGCGTTTCCAGACAGATCAAGACCGCCGCGCGCAAGAAATAGGCCAAACCGTGCGAGATCCCGAGCACTCAGGCAACCCCCACCGGAAAAGGCAGGGAAACCATCTTTGCTCAGGCTGATGTGAAAGGCGCCCTCGTAACCAACGGCATCTGCAATCCGTTCAATTTGTGCTGTAAGTGGGACGGGGCAAACCTGCGCTGCGATCAATGTCAGCACATCTGTGTTGGCCGACTTGTACTCCGCTACTGTTCGCGCCTCTGTCTCTCTGAACCCCCTAATTCTGGAAGCAAAGTCCTTGAGCGAGATTTCCTCCTGATCCTCGGTGGGTAGGCGCCAGCCCAGGGCAATCTCTTCATCATAGCAATCCGCATAAGGGTCATCATAGTCTTCGGTAAAATCATTGCTGACTGCCATATCCAGGAGAGCCTGAACGTTAACCTCGCGGTAGCCAGATCCAATATCGGGCAAATACTGTGCAACCTTTGCGTCAGGCGAGACGAACCCTTGGCCGATCAACTGTCCCATAATCAGGTGAATGTGCAGTTTTGAAATGGATTGGATCGAATGCGGTCGGTCTGTCCCAAAATCTGGTGCGGCCTGTTCCATGATCACCTGCCCGTCCCGTAGGCAGCAAAACGCAGAGAAGGCGGGATGTGCCAGAAGGTCCGCCAACGCGGGCACGGTTGCTGTCAGGTCCTGGTGGGCCTCTTCGAGCATCAACACATTTCGCGAACGCACCATCAGAGTGCGTCGGAACAGGCGGTGCGCGTTGTGAAATCCATGGCGGCGGTGGGCAGGCTGATTCCAACGCTGCTTGTTGTCTGGCCCCACGGTCAGATCGGGGTTGGGGGCTACCTTCAACCTGCTCATGTGCAATTCTCGTGGATCAACGCGTCGACGGCGACAACGTGGTCAGCATAGACAAACATCGGATTGATCTCAATTTCGCTGACCTTTTCGCGGGCCTGCAGGAAAGCTTCACAAAGGCCGTTCAGCACGGTGACCACCTTGTTTATATCGGCGCGTGGACGGCCTCGAAAGCCTTCCAACAGGTGAAAAATCTTGAGCGATTTCAGAGCACTGGCGATATCGTCCTGCGTGGAGGGCAGAAGGACCGTTGTGGCATCCCCAACCAGTTCGGTCAAAACTCCGCCACTGCCCAGCACCAGTGCTGCGCCAAACTGCGGGTCATTGCGCAAGGTGACAATCATCTCTGCAACAGGCGTGGGCGACATGGCCTCAATCAGGTAGCTATCGCTCACGGCCTGCTTATCATAGGCAGTGACAGCCGTGTTCATTTGATCAAGTGCTTGCTTTAACGCGGCGCCATCGGCAATGCCCAGAGCAACCGCGCCTGCCTCACTCTTGTGGGCCAGCCGGGTAGACATCATCTTGAGCGCGACCGGATAGCCGATCTTTTTTGCGGCCACCTCGGCTTTTTGAGCCGTCGTTGTCCGGCCCGAAGGGACCGTGAAACCGCGCTCTGCAAGCCAGGCCTTGCCCGCGTCCTCAGTCAGCATGCCGAGTGAGCCAGGCGGGGTTCCGGCAATCAGTGGCTCCGGCCTTGTCGCCAGAATGCGATTACGTCGCGCGGCCCAAATGCTGGCGCTTTGCATGGCGTTGAGCGTTTCGTGAATGCCCTGCATCGGCGCGACTCCGATCGAGATCAGATAACGGCGGGTGACCTTGTCCAGATTCTCCGGCAGGGTCGCACAAATCGCTGCCGGGATTCCGCGATCGCAGGCAGCCTGTGCAAAGGCGCTGGCATCGTTTTGGTAATAGATCTTGGAGGCATCTAGCCCTTCTGCAGGATAGTCCTGCACCAGAACTGCCGCTTCGGCCCCTACGGCGTCCATCGCTTTGACGAAGACCGGATAGGTCAATTCGGCCTGCCCCCAGATCGGTGTGGTGTAATCCAGCGGGTTTGACACTGTTGCGATGTCTGGCAGCAGATCCACCAGGGCCGCATGCTCCGTTGCGCGGACAGCCGAGAACGTGAGCCCGATCTTTTCCGCGTGATCGGCCAGCATCGTCGCGCCGCCCCCCGAACAGGTGAAACCCGCAACGCTTGGCCCCTTGGGCGCGCCGACCACACAAAGGTACTTCAGCGTTTCCAGAAACTGCGCGGGGCTGGTGACACTGATCACGCCCGTGCGCGCAAACAACGCCTCATAGAGCGCGTCTGACCCCGACAGCGATCCCGTGTGACTGACAGTCAGAGCTGCGCCGATTGAAGAGCTGCCTGTCTTGAGCGCAACCACAGCCACGCCTCGCTCAATGGCTTTCAGGGCGGCGCGTTCAAAGGCGGGAATATCTTGAAGGCCCTCAATATGCAGCCCGATAGCACGCACTGCCGGGTCATCAGCGAAGGCGTCAAGAAAGTCCTCTAACCCCAGAACCGCCTGATTGCCTGCCGATACCATGTATGCCAGTGGCAAGGAGCGCGCAGACATGGTGATGTCAGAGGAAAACATGCCCGATTGGGTGACAATCGCTGCACCGTAACCGGGTGACCAGCCACCGTGTTCGAAAGACCAAAGTGCTGCGTTGTCGATGTAGTTGATCAAACCGTAACAATTGGGACCGATGAGGGCCATGTCACCGGTTGCCTCGATCAGCGCCTGTTCTGCCGCCGCATCGCCGGTTTCCTTGAATCCTGCAGAAAAACAGACCACGCCACCGACGCCCATCTCAGCCAATTCGCCCAATGCGGCGACAATACCACCTGCGGGAATGGCCAGATAGACAGCATCAGGCGCTTCAGGCAGATCAGCGATACAGGGCACGCAAGGCACCCCCTTCAGATCTGTTCGCCTGGGGTTCACCGCCCACATTTGCCCTGCAAACCCACGCCTGCGCGCCTCTCTTACGGCAATGGTCGCATCCCGCCCGCCGATAAAAGCGATGGAGCGCGGCTTGAGAAGCCGCTCAAAGTTGGCGCGTCTCTTTGGGGTCATGCACCCAGGGGCCGCAGGATGGAGCGTGTGATGATGTGGCGTTGAATTTCAGAGGTGCCGTCCCAGATCCGCTCAAGTCGGCTGTCGCGCCAGAAGCGTTGGATCGGCATTTCCTCCATCAGCCCCATGCCACCGTAGATCTGCACCGCATCATCGGCGATCTTGCCCAGCATTTCTGAACAAAAGACCTTGATCATCGCCGCATCCGCATCGCTCATCACGCCCTGTTCGGCACGCGCCACGGCGTCTTTGACCATTAGGTCGGCTGCGCGCAATCCAATAGCGCCATCTGCAAGCCGGAAACCGGTGGCCTGAAACGCCCCGATGGGTTTGCCAAACTGCTTTCGGGACGCGGCCCATTCGGTGGCCATCTCCAGTATGCGCTCCGCCTTGCCACAACAGGTCGCCCCCACCCAGATGCGCCCCATGCCCAGCCATTTGCCAGAGAGTTCAAGACCACGCCCTTCTTCCCCCAGCACCTGCCCCGGACCAAGGCGCACATTATCGAAGTGCAGTTCAAACGTCTTGTAGCCGCGATAGCTGACACATTTGGTGCCTTCGCGGCAGTCAAAGCCCGGTGTGCCAACGTCCACCAAAAAGGCCGTCACCCGTTTGCGCGGTCCACGTGGCGTTTCGTCAGCACCCGTCGCAGCAAAAACGATCGCAAAATCGGGCATACAGGGGCCAGAGATGAAATGCTTTGAACCATTCAGGATCCAGTCATCTCCATCCCGCCGGGCGTTGGTTTTCATACCCATTACGTCCGACCCCGCGTCCGGTTCCGTCAGGGCGAACAACTCTCGTTTTTCACCGCGCACCGCGGGGAAAAGGTAACGTTCGCGCTGATCGCCCTCGCAAGCCATGAGCAGTTCCGTGGGACGCGCAGCCCAGCTTTGCAGGGCATGGCTGGTCTTGCCGTACTCGCGTTCAATCAAGGACATAGGCCCGTAACCAAGGCCTCCGCCCCCGACCTCTTCGGGCAAGTTGCAGGCAAACAGTCCCAACTCCTGGGCCTTCGCCTCAATCTGACGGCCAATCTCTTCGGGGACATAGCCCATCTGGTCCACTTCCTCCTCGTGTGGATACATTTCTGTTTCCACAAAGCGGCGGACGGTGCTGATCAGCAGGTCGGTTTCAACACTGGCTTCCATGTTCATAAGGCGCCTCCTTTATGGGGCTTCGGACTTGTCGTTACGACGGGACATGATCGAAAAGATCACGAAGGCAATAAGCGTGATGGCGATCAACACCACAGCGGCGGCGGCTACCGTCGGATCGGTGTTTTCGCGGATGCCGTTCCACATGCGGCGCGGCAGGGTGTAGACGGTGTATTTGGAGATGAACAGCGTCACGACAATTTCATCCCAGCTGAGAATGAAGGCAAAAAGCGCTCCGGCAAAGACCCCCGGTTTGATTGAGGGCAGGATCACCAGGCGCATTGTGGTCCAGTTCGAAGCACCAAGGTTCTTGGAGGCTTGTTCCAATTTGGGATCAAAGGTCGCCAGCGAGGCGCTGACTGTGATCAGCACCATGGGGGCTGCCAAGATCGTATGCGCGAGGATCAGCCCGGCGTAGCTGTCCAACAGGCCAAGCGGGATCCACAGTCGGTAGAACGCCATGGCAGAAATGATCTGCGGGATGATCAGCGGCAGCAGCAGGAAGGCGCGCATCAGCTCGGAATACTTTGAGGATACCCGCCACAGGCCAATGGCACAGAGCGTGCCAAGGAATGTTGCCAGCAGTGAGGTCGAGACTGCGATCACGCCACTTTGGAAAAAGCTCGACAGCCATTCCTCGGAAGTGAACAGCTTTTGAAAATGGCGCAGGGACAATTCGCCCTTTGGCATAGACAGAAAACGCTTTGGCGTCAGTGATACGGGAATGGCGATCAGCGCGGGCGTCACCAGAAACAGCAACAAAACCCATGCGCCCACGCGGTTGAACTTGGAGAACAGACCTGATGTCATCGTGCAGCCCCCCCAAACACGGTGCTGAGCTTCATGAAACGCGACATGATCCACAGCATCGCCAGAACGCCCGTCAGCATGATTGCCGCCAGCATCGCGGCTGTGCCCCACTTCAGGGTGACCAGCAATTGCACAGAAATGTACTCTGCCACCATGAGCACTTTGCCACCGCCTAATACGGCAGGGGTGACGTAAAACCCAAGGCTCAGGATGAAGACCAGCAGGGTCGAAGCCACCAACCCTGGCAGGGTCAGTGGCAGGTAAATGCGCCAGAAGGTCTGCGTGCTGCTGGCGCCCAGATTGCGCGAGGCATCCATCACACGCGTATCAAGCGATTGCATCGAGACCAGCAGTGGCAGTACCGCATAGGGGATCATGTAATGCACCATGCCGATCAGCACGCCCAACTCATTGCGCATAAAGGCGATGGGCTCGGCAATCAGTCCAATGTTTTCCAGCGTACCGTTCACCAACCCTTTGCGCCCCAGCAGCATCAGCCAGCTAAAAGTGCGCACAAGGATGGAAATCCAAAAGGACACAAGAAGCAACGTCAGCATATAGTTCTTCTGGCGTTGGTGGCAGTGCACCATGGCATAGGCGATGGAATAGCCCAGCGTGACACTGAACATCGTGGTGATGATGCAGATGCGCACCGTAGTCCAGACAATGCGGATCAGCGCATCGCTTTCCGCCAGTTTGGCGTAATTACTCAATCCAGGTTCCGGGTCCGTGACGCTGAGCCACAGGATGTTCAGGATCGGCCCCAGATAGAGCGCTATGACCATCAGCATCAAAGGTGCGATGATCAGCCAGCCGGGGTGGATATATCGGGTGAAGGCTTGCATGAAATGTCCTGGGCCAAATCGATGGCCGCCCGCAGGAAGACACGGGCGGCTATCAGGCGTGTTTAGCTGATCGCCTCAAGGAAGGCGTTCACCGCATCACCGCCGTTTTTCCCCCACCAGTCGGGATCGTTATAAACGATTTTGTCGATGTTCATTGCCGAGGTGATCGCATAAGGCTGCTGATCTTCGGGGATCTGGCCGAAGGCTTCGGGGTTAGAGGGCGTCATACCAAGGCAATCAAGCAGCGCCAGCTGTGCAGGCACCTCTTGCGCTGTGGCGATGAAGTCCATTACGGCCGCACCTGCGGGGTTGCCCTTGGGCACGATATAGGCCCCCGGCATCGCCATGGCCTGATTGTTCACCAGCTTGTAGCGCCCATCGGTGTCATTTTCGATGTTACGTCCCCGGTTCTGCCAGACCATGCCGAGCGAGACTTCGCCATTCACTACCATGGAATGCGCCTCGGACCCTGAGCCCCAGTAAAGGCTGTTGTCCTTGATCGATTTGATCTTGGCGAGGGCGCGATCCATGTCCAACGGGTAAAGCGCATCGCCCGCAACGCCATCCGCCATAAGTGCTGCTTCGAGCGAGCCATTGGCCCATTTGTACAGCGAGCGCATGCCCGGGAATTTGGCGGTATCAAAGAAATCCGCCCAGTTCTGCGGGGGATTATCGCCATAGGCTTCGGTGTCATAGACAAAGGCATAGCCATAAAGGATGATCGAAACCCCATATTCCAGCGCATAGCCTGGCAGGGTCTTTTCCTTGGAAACAACAGAGTAATCAATTGGTTCCAGATGGCCTGTTGGCCCAAGGGACACGGCATTGAAAAGGTCTGCGTCCGCAACGTCGGCAGTGACATTGCCGCTGTCGACCATTTCCTTGATCTTGCCCTCCAGAGGGCCGGAGGTGTCAAATTTCAGTCCCTTGCCAGTCTTGGCGGTGAAGGCATCGCCAATGGCGGAGCCGTGGCATTCTTCAGACTGGCCACCCCAGTTCCACATCACCACGTGATCAGCAGCGGCTTCGGCATCACCTGCCATCACGGCGCTCATCGCCACGCCCGAGGCACCACAAAGCGCCAGGAACGTGCGGCGATCCATGCGGCCTTTCTTGTAGGCCTGCGCGCTGTCTTGCAGCATCTCTTTCTTGAATTGTCTATCGTGCATTTTCATCCTCCTATTGGGTTGGGGAGTTCCCGGACTTTTGCTCAATGGCACCTTTTGGCGGCACACGTTTTTGGGGCTTTAGCCCGTTTGTAATTCCACAGCAGCTTCGTCTTTCCACAACAGGTCCACGGTATCGCCTTCGTTCAAGGCTTCGCTGTTGCGCCAGACATCGATGTCCACTTCGATTTCGGTACCATCGCTGGCATCCACGATGACGCGCTGCATTGAACCAAAGTAGGTAATAGAGCGCACCACCCCACTCGTCTGTGCCTCCGCATGGCCCGCGCCTTTGCGCAGGTCGATTTTTTCGGGACGCAGGGCGTAAGTTTTGCCGTCTTGCTGAATGAAGTTGGATTTGCCCAAGAAACTGGCCGTGAACTGGTTCACTGGCCGCTCATAGAGCTCCTGAGGCGTACCAATCTGTTCAATCGCCCCGTCGCGCATGATCACGATGCGGTCCGACATGGACAGCGCTTCTTCCTGATCATGGGTGACGTAGATGAAGGTCGTGCCAACTCGGCGGTGAATATCCTTGAGTTGCTCCTGCACCTCGACCCGCAGTTTCTTGTCAAGCGCGCCAAGCGGTTCGTCCAACAGCAACACCGGCGGCGCAAAACACAGCGCACGTGCCAGCGCGACGCGCTGTTGCTGCCCGCCGGACAGCTGCCCCGGCTTGCGGTCCGCGAAATCCTGCAGCTGAACCAATTCCAGCATCTCGTCGACCCGCGCCCTAATCTCTGACGTGGGACGTTTGCGCACACTCAAGGCGTATCCGATGTTGTCTCGCACGCTCATATGGGGGAACAGCGCGTAGCCCTGAAATACCATGCCAAAATTGCGTTTTTCCGCGGGGGTTTGCGCGATGGAGGACCCATCCAGCGCAATGTCCCCTTCAGAGATATCGAGGAACCCCGCGATCATCATCAACAGCGTGGTCTTGCCCGACCCCGAGGGGCCCAGCAGAGTCAGAAACTCACCTTTCTGAATATCCAGACTGATGTTGTTGACTGCCCGGAATGTCCCGAACAGTTTCGAGACATTACGCACCTGCAAACTGCCTGTATCGGCGAGGTCAGCCATCCGCGCCTCTCAACTTCAGCTTGTTGCGCGCCTCTTGCGGGGTCAGCACACGCCCCCCCATGCGCTCAATGATCTCGCGGGCACGGGTGACAAGCTGGCCGTTGGTCGCCAGAACCCCGCGCTCCAAATAGATGTTGTCCTCCAGCCCTACGCGCACATTGCCACCCAACGCGACAGAGGCCGCTGCCATGGGCATTTGACCGCGTCCAATCCCGAAGCTGGCCCAGCTGGCCCCGGCAGGCAGTTGCGCTTTCATGGCAGCCATGGTTTCGACGGTCTGATCCGCGCCCCAGGGAATGCCCAGACAAAGCTGGAACATGGGAGGCGCATCAATCAGCCCCTCATCCACCATCGCCTTGGCGAAGCGGATATGGCCAAGGTCAAAGACTTCCAGTTCCGGCTTCACCCCCCATTCCTGCACCAATGCCGCCATACGCCGCAGTGTTGGCGGGGTAGAGATATAGATCATGTCCGTGTCAGAGAAATTCAGTGTCCCGCAATCCAGTGAACATACATCGGGCAAGCATTCCTTGATGTGAGCGAGCCGTTCCTCGGGGCCGATCATGTCCGTGCCGGGGCCCGGCATCGCTGGGTTGGCCGGGTCCGAGATCCAGTCGCCGCCCATCCCGGCGGTCACATTGATCACCACATCGGTGTCACTGTCGCGCACCCGGTCCACGATTTCCTTGAAAAGCTTCGGGTCGCGTGAGCCTTGGCCCGTCTCGGGATCACGCGCGTGAATATGCGCGGCGGAGGCCCCTGCCTTGGCCGCCTCAATCGCCGCATTAGCGATCTCTTTCGGCGTGACGGGCACATGCGGACTTTTGCCCGTGGTATCGCCCGCGCCAGTCACGGCGCAAGTCAGGACAACCTCATAGTTCATCTGGCAAACCCCCTATTTTTTTCAGCTTGACGCGGGAAAGGGTAAGAAAGATGTCGATTATCCGACAGTCTTTCGGCTATGCTGGCGAAAAATCGCACTATGCAATCTGGACTTTAGCTCATGCAAATCGACATGACCCAGCAGACGCCCCGCGCTGCGCATCATGCCATTTTTGTGGTGGTCCCACGGTTCAACATAACCACATTGATCACCATGACCGAAACGATGCGGATCGCGAATTATCTTTCGGCAGAGCCCCTGTTTTCTTGGGACATCGTGTCCTTTGACGGCACTGAAATCGTGGCCAGCAATGGCATGACAACCCGCGTTTCAGCAGAGCAGGACAACCTGCCGCCAGCGGATTACATTTTTGTTTTGGGCAGCTGGGGGACGGAGCATTACGATAACCGCGCGCTTACCGCTTGGCTGCGCAAGCGCGCGCGGGCGGGGAGCAGTATCTGCGGGGTTGAGCTTGGCTGCTATATTGTCGCGCGGGCGGGTCTGTTGGACGGAAAGCCGGCGACGATCCACTGGTCCTGGCTCAGCGGTTTTCGCGAAAGCTTTAACCGGGTGGATGTGCAGGAATGCCTGTTCACCATCGAGGGCAAGATCATGACCTGCTCGGGTGGGCTCGCGGGCGTGGATCTAATGCTTCGTTTGATCGAGCGCACCCATGGCAGTGGCTTTTCGGGCGAAATTGCCGATCAAATGTTGCATCACCCGATCCGCAACGCGGGTGCGTCACAGCGGTCCACCATGGGGCGCAGCACGGAGACCATGCTGCCGCTGGTGCGTGAGGCGATGACGCTGATCGAAGGGAACATAGAAGAACCGCTCAGCGTGCCGGAGATCGCTGATAAGCTGGATGTCTCGCAGCGACAGCTAGAGCGGAAATTCAAGAAACACGTCGGTTGCACTGTGGTGCAGTTCGGTTTGTTGCGACGGTTGCAGAATGCGCGGTTGCTGCTGATCTCCACCGATCTCAGCGTGCGCGAGATTGCCACCGCGTCAGGGTTCAACACCCTGTCCCATTTTGCCTATTCCTTTGGCAAATTCTTTGGTCGCCGCCCTTCGGAATACCGAGAGGCATGGCCTGCAAATGAACCGGCGCCGAGTTGGCCCGGTTCCCTGTCAGATTTCCTTTCAACGCTTAAGGAGATTCCGGGCCGTCCCTAATCCAACCGCGCCTCGCGCAACGCGCGCAACACTGCGACAATCTCTCGATCGCGCTGCGCGGCCATATCCTCAAAGTGGCGATCTCCGGCGATGTCATTGCAACCATCGACCATGCGACCACGCAGCTCTCGGGTGAGTTCTGGTGCCTCCAGCCGAGTCCAGGGCAGCTTTAGCGCGGGGCCAAACTGATCCAGATTGGTCGCCATGCCGCCCGCGCCACAGGCCACGTGAAAGGCCATACACTGACCTTGGGACACCATGCGCGGCGCAGGCCCATTCATCAAGGCAATGTCGATGTCTTCCGGCGTCGCCTCGCCATTGGCAACCATGTGCAAGGCCTCGCGCCAGAGCGCTTCTTGCAGGCGCGTCGCGACGAAGCCGGGGATTTCTTTTTTCATCAACAGCGGCGCTTTGCCCGCAATTTCGTAAAACTTCCCGGCCCATACCACGGCATCCGGCGCAGTTTTGTCACCGCCCACAATCTCGACCAGCGGCAGCAGGTAGGGCGGATTGAACGGGTGTCCGATCACGCAGCGTTCAGGGGTCGCGCATTTGGCTTGGATCTCGCTCATTGTCAGACCGGAGGTTGAGGAGCCGATGACAACGTCAGGCGGCAGCACCTCTCCCATCTGTGCGTAAAGCGATTGTTTGATCTCCAACCGCTCCGGTGCACTTTCCTGCACGAACTGCGCACCCTCCAGCGCCTGTTCAAGGTCGGTGACAATGCGGAGACGGTCCAAAGACGCGCCCTCAGCCAGCCCCAGATCCGTCAGACTGCCCCAGGCGGTGTTGAGGATCGAATGGAATGCTTCAGTTTCACTGGTGTCATGCAGATAGGCCGTCACATCATAGCCACGGGCCAGAAAATGCGCCGCCCAGCCGCCGCCAATTGGGCCCGCGCCAATGCTGGTGATGCGGGTGACGCTGATAGGATCAGGATACATCATTCACCTTTGAAGTTGGGTTCGCGCTTTTCCACGAAAGCCGCCACCCCTTCGGCAGCATCATCTGATTTGAGCATCTTGCGATAGATCGGCATCGGGTCCGTGCGCATCTTGTGAAACGCCTGCTCCAGTGGCACGCATTCGATTTCGCGCTGCACCTCTTTGACGGATTGCATCGCAAGCGGTGCCGACCAGGCAATCGAAGCCGCCCATTCGCGCGCAGCATCCATCAACTGCTCTTTCGGCACCACCTTGTTGACCAGCCCATAGTGCGCTGCTTCCTGCGCGGTCATGCGGCGGCCCAGCAAGAACATCTCCATCGCAATGTTGTGCGGAATGCGGCGCGGCAATCGTTGCAGCGCGCCCGCGTCCGGAACGATGCCTAGGGGCATTTCCGGCAGCCCGAATTCCACGTGATCGGCGGCGATCAGCAGGTCGCACCCCAACGCCATCTCGAACCCGCCACCAATGGCCAACCCATTGATCGCAGCAATTACGGGCTTGTTCAGCGCCCAGTTTTCAGTGAGCCCGGTGAAGCCGCCAAAGCCGTAGTCATCGGTCTCCCACCAATTATCGAGCTGCATCTCTCCGTCATTGAGCGCCTTTAGGTCCCACCCAGCCGAGAATATCTTCTCTCCACCACCGGTCAGGATCGCGCAGCGCAGATCCTTGTCTTCGTGCAGCTCCTGAAAGGCTGCAGCCAGCGCCTGTGACGTGGGCACATCAATGGCATTCACCTTGCCGCGCTCCAGCGTGACTTCCAGAACATGACCCTCGCGGTGAACCTTAACGCCGTCTGACATCTGCTTATCCCTCTTTGAATTCTGGCATTACTTCGTTGACGAACATGCGCAGGGATTTCTGTTGTGAAGCGTGATCGAGCCCCATGGAGGCGTAATAGATGTACTCATTCACACCCAGCGCCTGATAGCGCTTCAGCTTTTCGATGACCCGGTCGGGAGAACCGAACATCAAGTTCTCCTCCAACATCACGGGGTCGTATTGTTCCCGTCCCTCCAGTTCATCCAGCGGGATGGAGGCGGGGAAGCCGTCCTTCACATCGCCCAGATTGCGAAACAGGTTTTCGAACTGGCTCAGCAGGCGGCGGATCGCCCGCATCGCGTTTTCACCATCGGCTGCGTTGTCATAAACGCATGAATGGCGCATCAAGGCGAAGCGTGGCACCCAGCCGTTGTCGGCCTTTTCAATCGCCTCATCCAGTTGTTTCTTGTAGAGTTCGGCCTCTGCAAAGGGACGTGTGAACGGCCAGCAGTTCACATGGCACCTTTCCCGCATAGCGTAGTCATAGGTGATGGGTGAGCGCGCAGAGACCCAGACCGGCACCTCCTTCTGAAGCGGCTTTGGCACTGAGGTCGAGGTCGGGAATTGCCAGTATTCCCCGTTGTGTTCGTAGTCGCCCTTCCAAAGCTCACGCACCGCAGGCAGCATTTCCTGCATGTAACGCCAGGCATCAGATTGCTTGAGCCCCGGTCTCATTCGGTCAAACTCGCGCTGATAGGCCCCCGAACCGATGCCGAATTCCAACCGCCCGCCGGTGATCAGATCGGTGAACGCCGCTTCGCCCGCCAGGTTGATCGGGTGCCAATAGGCCGCCGTCGCAACGGCCGTGCCCAGACGGATGCGGCTGGTTTCGGCAGCCCACCAAGTAAGGATCTGGAAAGGGTTTGGCGCGATGGTCATTTCCAACGCGTGGTGCTCGGCGGCCCAGACGATATCAAACCCACCCTCTTCGGCGATCTGCACCATCTCCAGCGTGTGACGGGCGACATCCTGCATGTCCAGATTGTCGTCGATCCGCTCCATGTTCACGGCAAGTTGGAATTTCATTGTTCTCTCCCTCAACGCATTACAAACGGATTGGCCATCGGTTCATCAGACGTGTTCATCCAGATCGTCTTTGGGCGGGTATAGTCGTAGATCGCCTGGAACCCGCTTTCGCGGCCATATCCCGATCCTTTGTTGCCCCCGAACTCCGCAATCGGAGACACCACCCGATAGGTGTTCACCCAGACGATACCGGCACGCACTGCCCCCGCCATGCGCAGGGAGCGCGCGCTGTCGCGGGTAAAGATACCTGCTGCCAGCCCATGTTCGCTATCATTGGCCAATGCGAGCACCTCTTCCTCGGTTTTGAACCGCTGCACCGACAGAACCGGGCCAAACAATTCAGTGTCGACAATGCGCAGATCCTGACGAGGGACTTCGATGATCGTGGGTTCATAGAACAGGCCAGACATCCCCTTTGGCTGCTTGCCGCCGACCAGCACTTTGCCGCCTTCTGTTTGGGCATGCGCCACTTCTCGTTGGATATGCTCTAACTGTCCGGTGGTGCACAATGGCCCCATCTGGGTCTCATCCGCCAGCGGGTCCCCAATCACGATCTGGCGGGCCAGCGCGGTCATCTGCTCAAGGAATTGATCGGCAATGTCTTCGTGCAGGTAAAGCCGTGACCCAGCCACACAGCTTTGCCCCGTGGCGCCAAAGATGCCCGCGATAGAGGCGTTTACAGCGCTTTCGATATTGGCATCGTCAAAGACGATGAACGGGGATTTGCCCCCCAATTCCAACGACACTTCGGCAAAATTTCGTTTGACGTTCTCCAGCACATGCCGCGCGGCATTTGGCCCTCCGGTAAAGGACACACGGGCCACGAGCGGATGACCTGTGAGCGCACGGCCGCAGGGCTCCCCATGGCCGGTGATGATGTTGACGACGCCGGGGGGAATGCCCGCCTCTTCAATCAGCTTACCAAACTCCAGCATCGCCGCACTGGCATGTTCAGAGGCTTTCAGCACGACGGTATTGCCAGCCGCAAGCGCCGGGCCAATCTTGACGGCCACCAGAAACAGTTGCGAATTCCACGGCACCACGGCAGCCACCACCCCAAGGGGTTCACGCCTCGTGAAGACGAACATGTCGGGTTTGTCGATGGGCAGTGTTTCGCCGCTGACCTTGTCGGCACAGCCTGCAAAGAAGTGAAAGAACTCGGCGATATACGTCGCCTGCCAGCGGGTCTCCTTTAGCATCTTGCCGGTATCAATGGATTCCGTGCGCCCCAATGCTTCTGAATGTTCCGCCAGCAGATCGCCCAGCTTGCGCAGGCACTTGCCCCGTTGCGTCGGCGTCATGCCTGCCCAGGGTCCGGTTGTGAATGCGGCATGTGCGGCCTCAACCGCACGGTTCACGTCAGCCTCGGTCGCTTCGGGCACACGGCTCCAGACGTTGCCATCAGCGGGGTTCACGCTGTCAAAGGTGCCGCCGTCCTCTGCATCACACCACTGTCCGTCGATCAGCATTTGGTAGTTGGTGATTTCACCCATGGCCTGCATCCCCCCTCTGTTACCCTCTCATTCATCTCCGCTTTTGCGTCACATGTGCACGAAATTACGACAAAGGTTGTCGAAAAATCTGAAAGCGCTTTTGATGGATCAAGGCAGGCTTGCCGCAAGGGAGGCCGTATTTATGGCGAAGAAAAAGCAAGTGATTGGCGGCCCGCTTGAAATTGGCGGGCGGGTCTTGTCCCTGTCGCGTGCCATACGGGCGGGTGATTTTGTGTATCTGACCGGGCAAATCCCCATGAAAGATGGCGCGCCTATGACCACCGGCACGGTAGAGGAGCAAACCCGCGCCGTGCTGGATGACATCACCGCCACGCTGGCGCTGGCGGACTGCACCCGCGATGATGTGATCAAAGCGATGGTTTGGTTGCGGGATCGCAGCGACTTTCCCGGTTTCAATGCGGTCCACGGGGAGTACTTTCCAATAGAACCGCCCACTCGGTCGGCGGTGGTCAGCGATCTGCTGGTCGATGTCCGGGTAGAGGTCGAGGTGGTCGCCTACCGCCCGTTAGACGATGCTTAAGGCGCCTGATGGTACTGCCTACAGCTGGGCTGGGCCTGGGGTTGGGCCGGTCGTGGTGATGATCCACGGCCTGGGTCTGAACCATGACTGTTGGCAGTGGACGACCCCCGCGCTGAGTGATCAATACCGCGTGCTGCACTATGACCTTTTCGGACATGGACAAAGTACACCGCCGCCCGCGAGGCCGAGTCTATCGCTGTTTTCGGATCAACTGGCGGCCCTACTGGATCACTGTGATGTCCGCTCAGCGACCTTGGTGGGGTTTTCCCTTGGCGGCATGATCGCGCGTCGGTTTGCGCAGGACCGTCCGGCCAGGGCGGACGCACTGGCAATCCTGCACTCACCCCACAAACGCACCGATGCGGCTCAGGCTGCTATTCTAAAACGTGTCGATCAAGCCCGCCGAGACGGACCACAAGCCACTGTGGAGGCCGCGTTGGAACGCTGGTTTACGGCAAATTTCCGACAGGCCAACCCGGCAATGATGGACACCGTGCGCGGCTGGGTAAAGGCAAACGACATTAGCATTTATCACACGATCTATCGTGTATTGGCGGATGGCATCGACGAAATCGTGGCCCCAACGCCGCCCATCAGCTGTCCTGTACTGGTGATCACCGGCGACGAAGACTATGGCAACGGCCCCGAAATGACCCGCGCCATAGCCGCAGAGATTGAGCAATCAAAGGCTGTTATCCTTTCGGGTCTCCGTCACATGGCGCTGGCCGAAAACCCCGACGCCGTGAACGCGCCCCTGCGCGGCTTTCTTGATGGTCTGGAAATGGCCATATGAGCACACAAATCCTGAAAGGTCTGCGCGTGCTGGATCTGAGCCGCATGTTATCCGGCCCTTACTGCACCATGCACCTTGCGGATCACGGTGCAGAGGTGATCAAGATCGAAGCGGGTACGGGCGATACGAGCCGTGGCAATGGCCCATTCCGCGACGATGATCCCGATCACAACTGGGCCGGTTACTTCGTCAGTTTGAACCGCGGCAAGAAGAGCATCCAACTGGACCTGAAATCAGATGGGGGAAAGAACCAGTTTCGCGCGCTTGCCGCCACTGCGGATGTCATTGTCGAAAACTTTCGGCCCGGCGTGATGGATCGCCTGGGCCTTTCTTATGAAACACTCGCCGAGCTGAACCCCAGAATCGTCTATGCGGCAATCAGAGGATTTGGCGATCCGCGCACAGGGAAAAGCCCATATGCGCACTGGCCGTCCTATGACGTGGTAGCGCAAGCTATGGGCGGATTGATGTCCATCACCGGGCCGAACGCCGACAGCCCCACCAAGACCGGCCCCGGCGTTGGCGACATCTTCACCGGCATGATGATGGCTTTTGGCATCATGGCCGCCTTGCGCGAGGCGGAAGCAACCGGCAAAGGACAGTTCGTCGACGTGGCCATGTACGACGCCATGATCTCTTTGTGCGAGCGCATGGTCTACCTTCATGATTACACCGACAAGGTGCCGGGGCCCGAAGGCAACGGGCACCCTTTTCTCAGCCCGTTCGGATTGTACCCGGCAGCGGACGGGCACGTGGCGCTTGGCATCGTCGACGATGCGTTTTGGCGCCGTTTGACTGAGCTGATGGGGAAGCCTGCCCTTGGTACTGATCCCCGGTTTGCCTCGCGCAGCGCACGGGCTGCCCACGCGGGTGAGGTTGACCGCCTGGTCTCAGGCTGGTTCTCAAAGCTGAGCAAAGCTGAGCTGACCAAAACACTGGGCGGTGAGGTTCCCTTTGGCCCATTAAACACCATTCAGGACATTGCCCGCGACCCCCATATCGAGGCTCGTAAAATGCTCACACAGGTGCACGGCCCGGATGCTGAAACGAGGCCCTGGACGGTTGCCGCCAACCCGCTGCGCTTTGGCGCGCACGGGCATGGGACATTGAACCCGCCACCCGCTCTGGGGGCGGACAATGACGTGCTTGAGACCCTGACGCCAACCTCATCACCCATGGCACCGGAAACCAAGCGCACCCTGCGCGACGCCTTTGGGCGTTTCGCCACGGGGGTCACGGTTGTCACGACCCGCCAGTCTGACGGCACGCCGCGTGGCTTTACGGCAAATTCCTTCTCTTCTGTCTCGCTCGACCCACCACTCTTGCTGGTCTGCATCGGCAAGGCTGCACTTTCCTGCGACACATTCGCAACCTGTGATCATTTCACGGTCAACATTCTGGCAGATGATCAAAAGGAGGTTTCGGGCCTCTTTGCCTCGCAGTCGCCAGAGAAGTTCAACAGCGTCAAATGGCATCCCAATGCGCAAGACATGCCCGTTATCGATGGTGCCCTTGCCAGCTTTGGCTGCGCGCAACATAGGCTGGTGGATGCAGGGGATCATCTGATCCTTATTGGTCGTGTGCTCGACTTCGAGACATCCGATGGGGATCCTCTGGGGTACTACAAGGGCGCATACTTTGATCTTGGGTTGGACCGTGCGGTGACCGAAGCAGCAACCAAAGGTGATGTGACAATCGCGGCTGTTTTGGCACACGAAGGCGGGTTGCTGCTGAAAGAAGAGGCTGACGGAAGTGTGACGCTGCCATCCGCGTCCTCGACACAGGCCTTACTCAAGGCTCTGGGCGATGAATTGATGAAGGCAGAATTGACGCAACTTTATGCTGTCTATCAGGTCACGGAAACGGGTGCGCAACGCATAGTCTATCACGCGCGCGTGCAGGGCGATGCCGATACCGGGTTGACGTTTTTCTCCCTTGATATCTTGCCACTGTCGCGGGTGTCCGACGATGCCGAGCGTTCTCTCTTGCGCAGATACGCGCAAGAGCACCGGCATGGCACCTTCGGCATATATCAGGGAACCGAAGTCGAAGGCGTTGTGCACAGACTGTCCGGAAATCACAAATATCACATCTGACAGGAGAACTCCCATGATACCCGAACTGCGCAAAGTCATTACATTTGACGAAGACATCCATACCGAAGGCGGACGTGCCTCTGACCCTGTCTTGCGCATGATCGGAGTGGCAGCCGTAGTGGAAAACCCCTGGGCGGGGCGTGGGTTCGTCGAAGACCTGCAGCCAGAGATCCAGCGCATGGCTCCCGTTCTGGGCAAAATGCTGACCGATCGCCTGATTACATTGGCAGGTTCGGGCGACGCAATAGAGGCCTACGGAAAAGCCTGCATCGCCGGAACCAGCTGCGAAGTGGAGCACGCTTCGGCGCTGATCCACACTTTGCAGTTTGGCAATTTCTACCGCGAGGCCGTTGATGCCAAAAGCTATCTTGGTTTCACTAACACGCGCGGACCGGCAAACACCCAGATCCAGATCCCGTTGATGGACAAACATGATACGGGTCGGCGCTCGCATTATCTGACCGTTCAGTTTTCCATCTATGACGCACCTGATGTGAATGAACTTGTCGTCGCATTGGGGGCCGCGACCCGAGGACGTCCACATCATCGTATCGGAGATCGATATTCTGATCTTGCAGCCTTGGGGCGCGACGTAGAGAACCCTGCCGGTGTTTGAGCAGACGCGATCTGCACGCGATCAAACTAAGGCGTGCAATGACCTCGCCCAAACTATAGAGGTGGGTTTGGACTACCCTAGTGGGAATTTCCCAAGCTATGAATAAAAAGGCGAACGTCGGCTTCGGTGGCTCGATAGTTGCCCATCGCCCTCGCAGCGAAAGGCCACTTTAGCCCGACGTGCTTTTCGCTGCGGGTGCAAAGCACATGAAGCGGTCATTGAGAGCGAAAAACTTAACGGCAGGTCTGTCCGCATACCGGTCGTTTGCTGCAACTTGCTTGAATGTCCACTGTGCGGACATAGTTGCCATTCACCCTCGACCAATAGCTCTCTTTTCGTCGCGGTCTCGCGTCTGACGTGCGCTTGACGACGCAACTCATATCAAACGATCATCGGCGAACCATTTTGCGGCGGCCCAAAGGATAACCCATGGAAGTATTTGGAAGTGATGCACAGCGACGTATGTCGACCATGGGTGAGCATCTTATCCAGCTATTGGGTGATGACCCTCGATTTTGTAGCCATGGGCGCGGTATTCAAATTGCCAACGAGTACAGCGGGGCTTTGGATGATGCCGTTGCAATGGCCCGAATACTTGGCATCACGGCGATAGAAAGCATACCGCGTCAAGAGGTGGCAAAGGCGCGAGAAGTCATTGAAAGTCAGGGATTAAAAACTGACACAATAGCTTGTTATCTTGGCGGGCTGAACTGTGTTGACATTGCTCGGAAGATAATTGCCACACGAGCGTTGCCCGAGGATTTGACCGTACGTGTGATTGATCGAGACTCTCCGCCAGAATGGCTCGAAGCTTTCGCAGAAGTCGCGATGAGCCACGGTGTTCTGCCGCCAATAGGGCCGGTTATGCGCGGATTGTCTCGCCCCGGATTTGCGATGGTCGTCTTTGACAGCTCAGGTGCTCCCGTTGCAACCGCGGGCTCAGTTCTGTGCCATCCGCCCAGCAGTAGGCTGCATCGTCGCGCTCAATGGGGGCAACTATCGACCAAACCTGAACGCATGGGTGAAGGTGTAGCAAAAGTCTTGGGGGCCAAAGCTATGATACACTCTCATGAAAAGCTTGGAGCAACTGGGTTCAAGACAGGCATTGCTCCGGGCAACGTTGCATCAGCACGGTTGTGCGAAAGACTTGGCTTGGAGGATAGCGGCAGCGACATAGTCGCGATCATCGACCCGAATGTATACTCGGAAGATCGGTTGACCAAGTGAGCCATTCGGAAGTTTGTTGTCGCGGTATATCAACGACACTCGCGCGAACCTGACTGAAACTTCTTAAAAAACTAAGATAGGACGAGTTCTAGTCTGCATTGGGCTAGTTGTAGCCGCTTGCTGGAGGTTACTGGCCAATTGCTTTGCCGAATCCAAAGCCGCGTCCATGATTTCATCGAAAAATCTCCAAGGATCGCTATGTGGGCGAAATTGCTATACGGAGCTGGATCTCACGGTACGACAGCCGCTAATTTGAAGCGATAAAGTGGTATGCCGCGCACGGCTGGTGTAAAACGATCTTCCCATCAAGGATCTCGACTGACCGATTGAATGTATCTTCCATGTCGGAAGAAACCTTTTCAAAAGTTCTAGAACGATCTGGATCCGGCCAAACAATCTTTTTCAGGAACGCGTCGAAAGTCGGATATTCACGAGTAAGGACGTACTCTTTTTTGTTTTCCAACCGAAATCCGTCTACTCCGTCCAAGTGGTTAAGTGTTTCGTGAGAGTGCGTTCGAACGAGGGTTTCGTCTTCCACCAATCGTACGACGTCAAACATTGTCCCATAAGGATAGGGCTCCACTATGTGCAACCGCCCACTGCTTCCAAGAACGCGGCGAATTTCAGTGAACGCAGTGTTCTGAGCCTCCACTGGAACGTGATGAAGTGAGAAGAACAAACACGCTAGGTCCTGCGAGCTGGAGTCTAGAGGTAGGTCTTCGGCAACCCCAAGCCTAACGTCGATGTTTTTTGGAAGATCTTCTTTGGCCTTCGCAACTTTGTCCGGATCTATTTCTATTGCGGTGACTTTGGCCCCTGCAGCGTACAAGTCTCGCGAATAGACGCCGTCACCCGCACCAACATCGACGACTTGAATCCCTTCAAGTTCGCATATCGATTTTAGGTGATCGATGTGAGTCATTGCCAACTCCAGAAAATCTGAATGGTCTTGCAACAGTTTAGCACACCCGTTCCCCTATTTCCGTTTTGAGTTCGGGCCGAACCTTAAACTCACGCAGAAATTGTTTGTCCGGTGACGTGTTGAAGATCGCTCTACGGTGGCATTTATCCAGCCTGTGAATGCACCAACGTTTACTCAGGCGAGCGTGACGAGCCACCCGCCCCAGACAATCAAAACCACGCCCAATCCTCGACTCAGAATCCGCCCGAATGGCAACGTCTTTTCCGCCACCACTACGATTGTAAGAACGGCAACCCACGGCAGGTTCATGACGCCCAACACAAACAACAGCACCATCAGCATCCAGCAGCAGCCAAGACAGTAGACCCCGTGGTGAAGCCCCATCTTCGCGGCACCCAGGGTTCCCTCTTGCCAATGAGCCGTCAGAAAACTCATGGGCGAGCGGCAATGCTCCAGGCAAGCGTTCTTGAGTGGCGTCCATTGGAACAACCCGGCGAATATAAGCATCACGCCGCCCACGGTCGGGGCAACCCTCCCCATCATGGAGGAAAGCGCGTCGCCCGCGTGCAGCCACCAATTCAATACAGTGGCCGCCAGCGAGAACCCCAGCCAAACCAACAGATACCCTGCCACAAAGCTGCCCGTTGGCACGAAGGGGCGCCCTGCGTCTTCCCGCTTCGCGCGCACCCGTTTGTAGATCATTACGGCGGGTGTGACTGAAGGCAGCATCATCGCAAACATCATCACCGCCCACATCATAAGCATGAAGACAAAGTCCGCGGCTGACCACTGCATCATCATCGGCATGGCCACGTCACCGACCAACGTCATCGAGGTCGAACCTCGCCCGAGGTAGATTGTATAGGCCCACGCCAGCGCAGAGAGCGCTACTAAGGCTGCCAACACCAGCACCCGATCCCGTCGTGCGACTCCTACAGCATTCATTATGATGGCCTGACGGTCCAGCCCGGCCTCAGCCGGCCCAGACGACTTGTCCGACCACACCCGACCGGCCTGTCCAGGTCACGGGCATATCCGCGTCGTTCCAGGTGGTGCCGTCACTAGGAGCCAGATCACCTTCATGCCCCTCATGACCGAAGGCGAGGCTGAACGCGGCGTTCTGCAGTTTCATCTTGTTGCCGAGGTCATTGACCAGACGGCGGGATTTCATCTCGCCCACACCGGCCACGCTTGCCGTTAGTTCGCTTTCAGCCTCTGTCACGCTGATCCCGGCGCGTTTGGTCGGAAGCCAGGTCGACAACAGGCTTGCTGGTACTTCCATGCCGCCGCCGGACGCACCCTGCAAGATGGTCTCCAATGCCGCTGCCTGTGCATCGCTGGCGTTTTCGTCAATATAAACTCGTCCGGTGCCGTTCGCGTCGAATAGAGTCGGCCCGGGGAAATGAAACGAGACAATCGCGTTCTGACCGGAAAGCTCCACGCCTTCATGAGAGCCCTCGCGAACGCGTATCAACAGGGATGTTGCGCAATACCCCTGGTCCATGAGCATAAGGTCGGCCTGTCCAAACCAGCATGGGCAAAGCATGTTGCAACTGCAGGTTTCGACGAGTTCCCCTGAAACATTCCAAGACATGATTTCTCCTCCCAACCCACATTTTCCACGGCTGCATTTTAGCAGAAAGGCTGCTTTTCACCAATCAACCAGAAGGTTAACCATGTCTCCTCAGGGCTCAGAGCTGCCTATCCCTACAGCTTGCATGATTAGCTGGTTGGCAGCCCATGTCGGTCCTTCTTAACAAAGTCGCCATTCGTCGCCAAGCGATCCAAATCGAAGTTCAAGGCCGATATCTCGTTGGGCGTCGAAGCCCCACTGATCTTATCAAGCCGGCTTTATCAGTGTTTCCAGATATTCTCGAGTGTCGGCGTCCCACGAGCTGGGGTCCTCTCCATGAGCGACCACCGCGTGGAGTTCCATGAGCTTCCAGACTTCGTCCTTGGTCGCAGCAACTACTTTACCTGGGCAGGCCTCCATGCCTTCGCAATCCTTGCAGGCATATGAGTATGCAGTGTTCATCGCTTTCACCTCCGTGCGCTCGGAAAGTTGGTTAGAACTCAAGAAACGTCGGCAGCCCGTCGTCGAGTTTTATCCATGGCTGCTGATGCGAAACGAAGACATGGGCTTTTGGCTGAGTAATCGATGGGTCGTCCAACGTCACAGCAGAAAACCACGCGTCAGCGCTCCAGTCTTGGCCCTCAACTTCATTTAGGGCGGCATAGGTCAACGTCGTTCCACAGTCCCGACAAAATCCGCGGCGAATACCCGGAGTTTTCTCAATGTGTTGGATTTCGCCTTTGATAACGGCGAAGTCTTCGGCGG
>NZ_JBXWOS010000014.1:0-152736 GCF_059611005.1 Ruegeria sp. CDSB117 | reverse complement strand
CCTGAATAGGCTTCTTCTGCGCCTCGCGCGCAATTTCAATGTCCGATTTATAGCTCATTGGGCAAAACCCCCGGTTGAATTCCCTGCAAACCGGCGCAGCTGGGCCGGTGCTGGCCAATCCATACCGTTGTGTACAATCCCGATGGATAGAGATTCCGACATATTCAAGCCATGAAACGGCGTAGCGTCATTTCACCGGTTTCAAATCGAAAACGCTTGACGCTTAGGGCACCCACGCCCGCTGATCTGGCACGAACAGTCTCATCTGGTCCCCCAACCGCAGCTGCCCGGGCCGTTCCACCCAAGCAGTCACACCCCTTCGGCCTTGAGCAGCCGGTTTGAAGGACGCCCCGTACCCGGGTTGATCGGCTTCGATCTCACGCCCGGGAATAACGCAGGGGCGGTTTTCCATATCCACGGTTATCGTGACACCGTCGCGGCCCTGCAAACGCGAGGATGGCGGAAGATGTGTAAAGTCTGGAATGCCGCGCAACAAGATGCTGACGCCCAGAAACGACGGGTCCAGCCGATCCAACCCCATCTCTTTAGCTGTGGCGTCCATTTCCTCGGCGGACAGAACCGACAATTGGCGCACGTTGCGGATTTCGGTGCCTTGCTGATACAGATTCTTGACCCTGACACATGAGGCCCGGTTGAGACCCTCGTGCCGCTCGCCTTTGTCCCCTGAGAAATCCAGATTCAAAGCATCGACCGCTTTGGCCCGGATCGAGCCACCCGCAGGCACGTGACCCAGCCAAACAACTTCACCTGTGAATTCTGTTTCTCGCAATACCGGCATTTGAAATTCCCTTCGGCTGCGGGCCGTCAAAATCGTACTAAAAGTCAAACCAGCCCATTTGAAAAGCTGAAAAGAAAAGACCCGGGACTTGGCCCGGGTCTGATTTCATTATGCCGAAGGTTCCGGCTCCATCCCACCGTCGGGCGGGGTCTTTTTGACCTTGGTCTTGGGAATGGCGGTAACGCTGGGCGCGCTGCCCTCATCCGGCTTGTCACCCTCGTCATCACCATCGGTCGGCGATTCGCCATTCATGACGCGCTTGATCTCGTCCCCGGTCAGGGTTTCGTATTCCAGCAGGCCTTGCGCCAGACGTTCCCATTCCTCGTTCTTGTCGGACAGGATCTTGTGCGCGCGCTCATAACCCTGCTGGATCAGGCGTTTAACCTCTTCCTCGATCAGCTCTTTGGTATGCGCTGAAACCGAGAAGCCAGCAGTGTTGCCCGAATAGCCGTCATGCGCCTCGGCATAATCAATGTTGCCGACCTTGTCAGACATACCCCAGCGCATCACCATGGCACGCGCCAACTGGCTGGCCTGCATGATGTCACCAGCGGGACCGTTCGAGACGTGATCTTCACCGTATTTGATCACCTCGGCGGCTTTGCCTGCCATGGTCATGGCCAGCTTTTGCTCACATTCGTCGCGGTGATAGTTCAGACGGTCCATTTCCGGCAACGACACCACCATACCCAACGCGCCACCGCGCGGAATGATTGTCGCCTTGTAGACCGGATCGCAAAGCGGCAGCGACAGACCAACGACCGCGTGACCAGATTCGTGATAGGCGGTCTTTTCCTTCTGGTCTTGCGTCAGCACCATCGAACGGCGCTCGGCCCCCATCATCACTTTGTCCTTGGCGTTCTCAAAGTCCTCCATGGTGACAAAGCGACGGCCAACGCGCGCCGCCATCAGTGCGGCCTCGTTCACGAGGTTCGCCAGATCAGCACCCGAGAAGCCCGGAGTACCACGCGCGATGATGCGCAGGTCGACATCGGGACCCAGAGGTGTCTTGCGCGCGTGCACGCCCAGGATCTTCTCACGGCCTTTGATGTCGGGGTTGCCGACAGTTACGTTGCGGTCAAAACGACCGGGGCGCAGGAGCGCAGGGTCCAGAACGTCTTTACGGTTGGTGGCCGCCAGAATGATCACACCCTCATTGGCTTCGAACCCGTCCATCTCAACCAGCAACTGGTTGAGCGTCTGCTCGCGTTCATCATTCCCGCCGCCGTAACCGGCACCACGATGGCGACCGACGGCGTCGATTTCGTCGATGAAGACAATACAGGGCGCATTCTTTTTAGCCTGTTCGAACATGTCACGCACACGGGATGCACCGACACCAACAAACATCTCAACAAAGTCAGAACCTGAGATGGTGAAGAACGGCACACCTGCCTCACCCGCAATCGCACGCGCCAGCAGCGTCTTACCGGTGCCCGGAGGGCCAACCAACAGCGCGCCTTTCGGGATCTTACCGCCAAGGCGGCTGAACTTCTGCGGGTTACGCAGGAATTCCACGATCTCTTCCAGCTCTTCCTTGGCTTCATCGATGCCTGCGACATCGTCAAATGTCACGCGGCCATGCTTTTCGGTCAGCATCTTGGCCTTGGACTTGCCAAAGCCCATCGCGCCGCCTTTTCCACCGCCTTGCATCCGGTTCATGAAATAGACCCAGACACCAATAAGCAGCAGGAACGGCAGCAGCGTGATCAGGAACGACTGGAAACCGGATTGCTGCTGTTTCTCGGCGCGAACCGGAATGTTCTCGTCGATCAGCAGTTTGGTGACCTCGGCATCGCCGGGTTTGATGGTGACATAGTTGGCACCGCTTTGCGTGGTATAGCGAATCTGTTCGCCATCCAAGGTCACATTCTTGACTTCGTCGGCTTGAACGGCGGTTACGAAATCAGAATAAGTTCTTTCATTGCTCTGAAGTGTCCCGCCTGGTCCGCTGAACAAATTGAACAGTGCAAGGATCAGCAAAAACAGAACGACCCAGAAGGCGATGTTACGAGCGTTGCCCAAGGAAAGTCTCCCAAAAGATTTCGGCAGATGGGGGTCTGCCGGGTTGCTCTATAAAATAGAGATGATTCAAGGAGGTTCAATGCGATAAAAAAGAAGAATGAAACTCGGGCGTTCCGGGGGCCAATTCAGCCGTCCATCCATTCAACAATCTGGCGGTTGGAGCTGACACCAGTTCATCCCCCAGCCAAACAGCGGGTGAAGCCAACAAGACCTGACGTGGTTTACCCAAGTCCCGCCAATCTGGAACCCTAGGCAGGCCTTGCTCGCCTAATGGTCGGATTTGTACACCAGCGGTCGAAGGTCCTGACAGAATCCAGCGTTTGTCCCACGGCTCGCCGGGGCGCGCGATTTCGCCCTGAACGGCGTTTAGCTCTCTGCAAATCCACGTTTTATTGACCTTTGGGACAAACAAACAGCCATTGACCGACGTAGCGATACCCTCTTTAACAGCCTTCACAGCCTGATCCACCGACGTTTGGCGTGGTGGATACCCCGCTCCGGCAATCCATGCGATGCAGCCGATCACAAGCCGGCGCTGGATTTCCTGAGGCAAAGACTGAAAGGCGGTGCGATCCAAGCAAACATCACCGGTTTCCACCACGGCGATTTTTCGGGCGGATTCCTGCGTAAAACGCTCCAACGCCTCACGCGCCTGCGCAAGGTTTTCTGCGACTCGGGTCAAAGAACTGGCCGTGATCCCCAAATCCTTGAGGTCAGACAAGGCCTGCCGTGCCTTGATCCGGTCAAACCGGAGGTCCTGATTCGAGGGATCTTCGATCCAGCCAACTCCCTCACCAGACAGATAGCCACGCAATGCTTGCCTTGTTATACCAAGCATCGGCCGCAACATCGTCACGCCATCCAATATCCGTTCAACCGGCATGCCCGACAGACCCGTAACACCAGCTGCGCGGGCCAGTCTCATCAGGAAGGTTTCGGCCTGATCATCCGCGGTGTGGCCTAACGCAATCGCGCTGATCGCATTGCGTGTTGCCCATTCGTTCAACAGCCGATAACGCGCCTGTCTGGCCTGATCCTGAAGGTTCCCCTGACCGGCCCACCCTGTCCATTTCAACGTTTGATGCGTGATACCCAAACGCGCGGCAAGCTCGTTTACTTTCTGTGCTTCGACTGCGGACTCGGGGCGCAAACCGTGGTCAACGGTCGCTACGAACAGCTTAACCTGCTCGTTTTTGGCAATATCATTCAGCAGCAAAAGCAGAGCGACAGAATCGCCCCCGCCAGAGACAGCCACACCCAGACGCGAAGGAAGGGTCTTGGGTAAACGCGCCCGAATCTCGGCGCGCAGTTCTTCAGCGTTTTCGGTCAAGAACAGCCCAGGCTTGCCATTTCCTGTGTGGCATTGGTGGCCGAGGTCGAAGACGGGAACCGCACGCCCACCTCGCCCAGAGTGATGCAAGCCTGATCGGTCTGACCCAGACGCCCCAGCGCCGAGCCCAACTCAAACAGCGCTTCGGGTGCGAATGCACCTTCGGAATCGCCGGTAAAGCTGGCCAGAAAGGCCCGCGCGGCCTCACGCGTGTCACCGATTCCAACAAGCGCGCGCCCCCGCTTCAGGTTGGCTTCGGGGGCCAGCGGACTGCCGGGATACGAAGTTTCGAATGTGGCGAACTGATCCGCTGCGGCCTGATAGTTGCCATCCGCCAGCGCCTGTGATGCCGCATCAAAGTCCGCGCGCTCACCAACTGCAAGTTCACCTTGATCGGTCGGTGCCGGTGCCGTCGGGTTTGCGGGTGTTGCGGGTGCCGCAGCGGTGATTTCGGTTTCGCCACCCAGGGTCGAGGTCTCGCCAAGCGTGCTGAGATCGCCACCTTCCAACTCAACTAAGCGGAATTCCAGATCGCCGATCCGGTTGGTCCCGTCAGTGACGATGTTTTGCACACGCTGGTTCAACTGCTCGGTCTGGCGGGTCAGGCGCTGCAATTCAGCCTCAATGGCGTCAACACGCTCCAGAACGGAACTGCCAGCCAGATTGGGTGCCGGAGATCCGGTGGTTGAAAACTCGCGCTTGAGGCGCTGAACCTCGACGTGCAGCACCGTTAGCTCCTGACGGATATCCGCCAGGGTTTGCTGATCCTGTGCACTTGCCACGCCCACAGTCGCCACGACCGCAGCCAGAACCCATCCTGCAATTCGCATCATCTTACCCCAAAGTTGAGCCGGTCAGGACCGTCACCGCACGGCGGTTTTTGGAATAGCATTCCTCGGTGCTGCAAATCTCGATCGGGCGTTCCTTGCCGAAACTAACCGTGGTCAAACGGTTGCCGGCAACCCCACGTGAAATCAGGTATTCACGCGCCGCATTCGCGCGACGCGCGCCTAGAGCGAGGTTATACTCGCGAGTCCCCTGTTCGTCCGCGTGACCCTCGATCGTGGCGACGAAATCCGTATTGGCCAGCAGCCAGTCTGCCTGTCCCTGCAATATCGTCTGCGCCTGCCCGGTCAGGGTCGATTGATCGACCTCAAACAGCACGCGGTCGCCAACAGTTTGTTGGAAATAGGCCGGTGACTGAGGGTCGCTGGGCGAACCCGGCAGGATCGAGCCGTTACCGCCCGCACCACCGCCCAGTGCCGAAGGATCGTTGTTGGTACAGGCGGCCATTACACTTAGCACGCCCAATGCTATGACTTTGCTCAATACATTCATTTCAGGTGCCTCGTCGTTTTATTGCTTTATTGCTGTCTCTGTTATCACAGTGCAGGAAATTTGTGAACTTTTCCAACCCCCTGCCCCGATCACTTCTGCAGTGGTCCCCAGGATGGATCGCTGCCGCCATCCGGTGTACGCACCGGGCGCAGATTCCGACCCGAGATATCCACCGAATACAGTGTCGCTCGACCGCTTGCACCCTGCGATTCACGGGTGAACATGATGACACGCCCGTTCGGCGACCATGTTGGCCCCTCATCCAGGAAGGACGAGGTCAGCAAGCGTTCCTCGCTGCCGTCTGTCCGCATGACGCCGATATGGAACCGACCCTTGTTCTGTTTGGTAAAGGCGATCAGGTCACCACGCGGCGACCAGACCGGTGTACCATACCGCCCCTGCTTAAAGCTGATGCGGGTCGCCTCTCCGCCATTTGCGGGCATGATGTACAGTTGAGGTGTGCCAGAGCGGTCGCTTTCGAACACGATCTGCGACCCGTCCGGGGAATAGCTGGGCGCGGTCTCAATGGCAGGTGTGTTCGTCAGCCGCACGCTTTGGCCCGAGGCCAGATCCATTTTCCAAAGGTCCGTGTTGCCGCCCTGAATCAGCGAATAGACGATGGAGCGGCCATCCGGCGAAAAGCGCGGCGAAAAGCTCATGGTGCCGTCTTGTGTCTTCAATTCGGTCCGTTTGACGCGATCAACGTCCAAAACATAAATGCGCGGCTGACCGGTTTCATAGCTGGTGTACAACAGCCGATCGCCCGAGGGCGAAAAGCGTGGTGCCAGAACAATCGCGGCGCTGTCGGTGAGGTACTGAACGTTCGCACCGTCGTAGTCCATGATTGCCAGACGCTTCAGACGCTGGTTCTTTGGGCCGCTTTCGGACACAAACGCGACGCGGCTGTCAAAGTAACCGCTCTCGCCGGTCACTCGGGTATAAACCTGATCGGCCACTTTGTGTGCCATGCGCCGCCAGCCATCTGTGGTGCCGGAAAACTGCAGACCATTGCCCAATTCCTGACCCGAGAATACGTCCCAAACGCGGAATCGCACAGTCAGGCGCTTGCCAGAGACGTTGACTGCACCTGTCACCAAGGCCTCGGCATTGATGGCCTTCCAATCGGCAAATTGCACAGGGGCTTCGAAACTGCTGACCCGGCTGATGAATGCGTCTGAAGAAATTTCACGGAACAGCCCAGTTCCGGTCAGATCCGCCGCTACGACGCGCGATAAGTCGTTTGCGTATTGTGTGGCTGCTGGCCCGTCGGGCACGAAATTTGGCACCGCAAAAGGCAAGGGTTCAATAATCCCCTGATCCAGCTCAAGACGCAGGGGTCCGCTTTGCGCATACACTGGCGCTGCCAAAACTGTCAGGCCAAGCAAAAGGCTGGTCAGAAATCTCATCATTTGATCCGCATCCTCTCGGGATTGAATGTAATCTCAATATCCCGCCATTGATCGTATTTGTCAGTAGGCAGGGTGTATCCTTTGGCCCCGCAGCGCAAAATCGCTCGCCGGGCGGCCTCGTAGGCTTGTCTTGCAGACGCGTCAGTCCCGCCGGAACTGTCGATCATTTGCAGTGTACCGCCGAGCACCTTGCCATCCGGTGTCAGCGAGAACCCGACCACAACGACCGTTTGCAGTGCGTCCGTGGACAGAGAACCAACGTTCCAGCACTTCGACACAGCCAGTCGCATCGCATCCTTCTCACCCGCAGTCAGGGGTGGGCCAGACGGTTCGCTGCTCTGCCCCAGCGCCTCGGCCAGTGCGTCGTTGATCGCGGTTTCATCACTTGGCGCGGGCTCTGGTTCGGTCGGTTCTTCGGTCTCAGCCACTTCGGGCTGCGCCGGCGGCGTCGGCCGGTTCGGTCGCACCAGCGGGCGCGGAGAGCTGCGCGGCGCGTATTCCTTGGCCTCTTCCGCCTCGGTCACGATTTCATCCGTGGCCTCTTCGGGTGCCGTTTGATCCTGCTGTTCTTGCTGAGTTTCAGCTCCCTCGTCCAGCGATACAGCCGGGGATTCAATATCATCTGGCGCGGCTTCAGGCGGCGGCGGTGCGACAGGTTCAGGCGCTACTTTATCCGCAGGCCGCGGCTGTGCCTCGGGCCCTGGCGGGGTGGGCAAAACGACGGCCTCGGGTTCTGGGGGGGCCAATTCGGGGGGCTGTTCGATCACGACCGGTTCGGGTGGGGGGGCCAGCGGTTCCGGTTCCAGCTCTGGCTCTGGTTCATTTGGCTCAGACACTTCAGGTGTCGGAGGTTCCTGCTCCACCGGTTCAGGGGTGGGGATTTCTTCTTCGGGCGCATCGGGCTGTTGCAGGGCAGTTGGTGTAGGCAGCTCAGGCGCCTCTCTCTGAGCCGTCATTGCTGCGAACTGTTCAGCCGAGATCACCGAGATATCCTGAACGGGCATAGGCAATGGTTCGGACCGGAAGGTGCCGCCAAACAGAGCCCACGAAATCAAACTGACATGGGCAATTGCCGAGATCTTGGTGCCGGTGTCCACCGCGCGGCCTCACTCTCCACCATCGTCCAGCGCAGGGCCGCCGGTGTCGGTCACCAGCCCCACATTGGAAAACCCACCTGCATTCAGCGCACCCATAACCTGCATAACCTGCGCATAAGGGATCGCACCATCCGCGCGCAGGAACACCCGGTCACTGCTGCGTTCTGCCGCAATGGCGCGCAGCATGCCAATCAACTCTTCGCGGGCAACATCGGTGGTTTGAATCTGAACGCGCCCTTCTGCAGTCATCGTGACTGTCAGCGGTTCTTCGTTATCGCCCGGCAATGCGCTTGCCGCCGTCTTGGGTAAGTCCACCGGCACGCCAACGGTTAGCAGCGGTGCCGCAACCATAAAGATAATCAGCAACACCAACATAACGTCTACAAAAGGCGTCACGTTGATCTCGGCCATCGGCTGCGCCCGCCCGCGACGACGGCCGCGTCTGCGCCCGTTCCCGCCTCCGTTCTGCTGAACCGCCGCACCCATCTTAGCTGTCCAACTGACGCGACAGGATGGTGGCGAACTCGTCGGCAAAAGCCTCGTAGCCACCCACGATCCGATCACTGTCTGAACTGAGCTTGTTGTAGAAAATTACCGCCGGGATCGCAGCCAACAGACCCAGGCCCGTGGCCAAAAGCGCCTCGGCAATGCCGGGTGCCACAACGGCCAGGTTGGTGTTTTGCTGCTCAGCAATTTCGATAAACGCGTTCATGATGCCCCAAACGGTCCCGAACAGGCCAATGAATGGCGCAGTCGAGCCGACCGTCGCCAAAATGGGCAAACCTTTTTGCAATGTCTCGGATTCTTTGGCGATCGCGACATCCATCGAACGGTCAATCCGCGCAGTGGCCCCCGCGATCAGCCCGCCATCCGTTCGGTGCGACCTGCGCCATTCGATCATGCCAGCGGCAAAAATCTTTTCTGAACTGCCGTCTGGCTGCGATCCGATATGTTCGAACAACTCATCCAGCGGGTTGCCGGACCAGAAGGCCTCGTCAAACACCTGCGCTTCGCGACGGGCGGCGCGGTAGTTAATCAATTTCTGAATGATAATCGCCCAAGACCAGATGGATGCAGCGATCAGCATCAACATCACCAGTTTGACGACAAAGGTCGCGCGGGCATACAGCCCCCACATGGAGAAATCGATCTCCTGCGCCAGCGCCAGCGTTTCAGCTTCCATGAACCTGCTCTTTGTTTTTTGCCTGACGGCCGTTCGTTTGGCCTTGTTTTGCCAAACGCTATCGCAGTTGGTTATGAAAAGCCAACATAACCACCCCTGACCGACAAATTGTTACATTAATGCGCGAATCTCTGCCGGAAGGCGGACTGGCTTACCTTGCGCGTTCATGCAAACAGCAGTCACCGAGGCGCGGAAGATCTCGGTCTCCCCCCTCTTGACCAACTGACCCATGGTCAGCCGCACACCAGAGATTGACGACAACCAAGTTTCAACGATCAACTCATCATCGAACTTCGCGGGCGCGACGTAATCGGCCTCGATCCGGCGCACGACCCAGACGATCCCACCATCGCGCATCGCGTTCTGATCGTTGCCCAGACGGCGCACATAGTCAGATCGCGCGCGTTCGATAAACTTGAGGTAATTCGCGTGGTATACGACCCCGCCCATATCGGTGTCTTCATAGTAGACCCGGATCGGAAAGATATGCTTGTGGGGCGCATCAGCTTCATTGGCCATGATATCAGGTCCGGTCTCTCAAATATGTAACGCGCGGGGCAAATCCTGCTCTGAAACAGATGCATGGTTGTCGCGGTTCCTGCAATCCCTTGCGGGGACAAAGTTCCCACCTTCCCAAGTCCGCTCTCGAAATTCGAAGATTTGCCCTCTAGGCTTTCATACATACCAAGTGAATCCGACAGGAGTTTCAATGGCTAAGGGGCAAAAAGAAGAGAGGATGTTCTTTCTTCATGTCCTTCAGGGCATCTTGCCGTTCAACCGCGCGACCTTGCCTGCGGAAGTTTTGGCAGGCCTGACCTTTGCCTGCCTCGCGATCCCCGAGGTCATGGGCTACACAAAGATCGCAGGCACGCCGGTCGTGACTGGGTTGTACACCATCCTTATCCCAATGGCGCTGTTCGCGCTGTTCGGTTCGTCCCGTCATCTTGTGGTGGGGGCGGATTCTGCCACGGCGGCGATTACGGCTTCGGCTCTGGCTGGCATGGCAGTGTCGGGTTCGTCCGAGTATCTGGCGTTGGCGTCCCTGTTGGCGCTGATGGCAGCTGTTCTTCTGATTGCCGCACGCCTCATCGGCTTGGGATTTCTGGCTGATTTCCTATCCCGAACAGTTCTTGTCGGGTTCTTGACAGGCGTGGGCATTCAGGTCGCAACCGGTGAAATCCCCGGACTGTTAGGGATCGAAAGCGACGGTCACGGGACCATCGCCAAGCTTCAGGCAACCATTCAGAACATCGACCAGACAAGCTGGCCCACATTGGCTGTAGCGGCGGCAGTTCTGCTGATCGTCGTCGGATGCCGGCAGCTGTCACCGAAACTACCCGGCCCGTTATTCGCCATACTTGGGGTAATCCTATGCAGTTGGGCGTTCCAATTCGCCGCATCCGGCATCGCGGTACTGGGCTCGGTCCCCAGCGGCTTGCCTGCGCTCTCTGTCCCGAACGTAGATTGGAGCTGGACCCTGTTCAAACAATTGCTGCCAACCGCGCTGTCCATCTTCGTTGTGATCTTGGCCCAAAGCGCCGCAACTTCGCGGGCTTATGCGGCGCGTTACGAAGAGAAGTTCAGCGAGAACACTGACCTTGTCGGGCTGGGTCTGGCCAATCTTGGGGCCGCCTTCACGGGCACATTCGTTGTAAATGGCAGCCCGACAAAAACCGAGATGGTGGCCAGCGCCGGTGGCCGCAGTCAGGTGGCACAACTGACGACCGTCTTGATCGTATTGTTGGTCATACTGTTCCTGACCGGCCCACTGGCCTACCTGCCGAATGCGGCACTGTCTGCAGTCGTGTTCCTGATCGGCCTGAAACTGATCGACCTGAAAGGCCTGATTGCAATTTACAGGCAAGCCCGATCAGAATTCTGGATTGCAGTCGCCACGGCTGCGGTTGTCGTCATCGTTGGGGTAGAACAAGGCATCATCTTTGCGATGGTGCTGTCATTGATCAACCATACCCGCCGCGGCTACCGCCCCAAAAATTCAGTGATCGTCAAAACCAAAGACGGTGGTTGGCATTCAAAACCCATTTCCGTGCCAAACCAATTCGAACCCGGGCTTGTCATCTATCGCTTCTCGCACAGCCTTTACTACGCGAATGCACAGCGGCTTTCGGATGAGATTGCGACAATCACCCAAGCCTCGGAAAGCGACGTACAATGGTTTTGCATCGAAGCTTCGGCCATTGATGACGTGGACTTCACCGCGGGTTACACGCTGCGCAATGTCCTCAAGCTCCTGCAGGCAAAGAACATCCGGCTGGTATTCCTCCTGATCGAACCGCATGTCCGGTCAGAGTTGGACAGGTACGGCGTGACCGATTTGGTGGGCGACGACGCATTTTTTGACACGGGAAGCGATCTATTGACCGCTTTCCAACACCGCAACACATCCAAATCGTAGATGATCTCAGCTTAAATCACTGCGACTGCTGCATCCGTGCAAACAATCGCAGGCCATGCGCCGGGTCCTGCGCTGCCCTCGGCAAAACCGGATCATAGGCTGCCCGGATCAGCCCGGCGATGTCGGGGCGCAGGACTGTCACCCCCTCGGCGACCGCCAGCGGCGATTGCGTTCTGAACGCAGTGTCCGACCACAGCAAAATGGTCTGCACCACCTGGCTGAGCGCTAAAGTCTCTGCCGGAATCTTGGACAGCTCTTTGTCCATGCGCAGGAAAACAAACGCGGCTCGAATCGCACCGTCCTCTTCAAAGCGGAACACCCGATACTGGTTTGCATCCGCCGCGATCAGCCGGTCCACCAGCGGGGCAAGATCGGGAACCAACCGATCCAGATCTGGAACTTCTAGCAGCTCCTTCCAGTCGCGGAAAAAGAACACCATGCAGTTCGCACCAAGTTCCGGATCCGTTTCGGCCATCTTATGATCGGCCAGGCTAACCACGGCCTCAAACGCGCCCTTGACGGTGTTCAGGGTTTCATCCTCGACCCCAAAGACGATAGGCACGATGGGCCGACCCCAACGCGCAAACAGGAACTCTCCGCTTTCACGGGTGAACAACGACTGAATGTCTTCGGGGGTCACGCCCAATCCTTCATCTTTTCGAAAGTACTCTTGCCGAAGGCATAAAATCTAAAGGCCTCAGCTTCAACCAAACAGATCGCTCTGGCCCTTTGGTGCCGCCATTCCCAGATGCGTCCAAGCCTTCTGCGCCAACATCCGACCGCGTGGCGTGCGCTGGATCAGCCCTTGCTGCAACAAATAGGGCTCGATCACGTCCTCCAGCGAATCGCGACTTTCCGACAACGCAGCCGACAGGGTCTCAATCCCGACCGGACCACCGGCATAGTTCTCAGCGATCAGTTTTAAGTATCGCCGGTCGGCACCATCCAAGCCCAGATTATCCACACCCAACCGCGTCAGCGCGCCATCCGCCAGATCCAGGGTGATACGTCCATCGCCCTCGACGATGGCGAAATCCACGACCCGTCGCAGCAATCGCCCCGCGATCCGCGGGGTCCCGCGTGATCGACGCGCAATCTCTCTGGCACCAGCATCATCGGCAGGCGCGCCCAGTTTGCGGGCGTTGCGCGTAACGATCTCGTGCAACTCGTCCACTGTGTAGAACTGCAACCGCGTCGGAATGCCAAATCGGTCGCGCAATGGGGTGGTCAGCAAGCCCATCCGCGTCGTTGCTCCAACCAAAGTAAACGGCTGCAATTCAATCCGCACAGTCCGCGCTGCCGGGCCTTCGCCGATTACCAGATCCAGCTCGAAATCCTCCATCGCCGGATACAGAACCTCTTCGACGGCCGGGTTCAGACGGTGGATTTCGTCAATGAACAGCACATCGCGGGATTCCAGATTGGTCAGGATTGCCGCCAGATCACCCGCCTTGGCCAGAACCGGCCCCGAGGTCATGCGGAAATTCACCCCCAACTCGCGCGCCATGATCTGTGCCAGCGTCGTTTTACCCAGACCCGGAGGGCCATGAAACAGCGTGTGATCCATTGCCTCGCTCCGCATACGCGCGGATTGGATGAAAATGCGCAGATTGGCCCGCGCCTCGGCCTGGCCTATGAACTCGTCCAGCCCCTGCGGACGCAGGGCGCGATCGTTATCTTCGGGCAAGGGATCGGGGCGCAATGTGGGATCGGCGTCTACCATTCAGTCACCCTTTCGGTGCCAGCAGCTTGAGCGCCGCCCGGATCAATTCAGCCTCGCCTGCTTCCGGCAGGCTGGCGGCCGCTTCAGCCACAGCGGAGGCCGCCTCAGACGGTCCGTACCCCAAATTGCCAAGAGCTGACAGTGCCCCCGCCGAAGCTGCGGCAGACCCCGAGGCGGGTTTTGCCACCTGCTTGGGCACTGGTGCTGGTTCAGACAACTCAACGACTTCCAATCCGGGGCCGTCCATCGCTTCGGTCACGGTCCCGCCCATCGCCATCACACCCGGCGCTTTGTCTTTTAGATCCAGCACGATCCGCTGTGCCGTCTTTGGGCCCACGCCTTTCGCCGCTTTGACGGCACCCCAATCCCCAAGCGCAATGGCCCGGCTGACCCCATCCGGACCCAACGCGGACAGAATGGCGAGCGAAACCTTGGCCCCAACGCCCTGAACCGAACACAGCAGGCGATGCCATTCCTTTTCGACAAGGGACAAAAACCCAAAAAGCTGCATCAGGTCCTCGCGCACCACCATATCGGTGTAAATCGAGACAGCCTCGCCAACGCCCGGCAGCGCGGCCATGGTCCGGTCCGAGCAGTAAACGAGGTATCCAACCCCACGCACGTCGATCAACACGTGATCCACTGCGCGATAGTCCAATCGTCCGGTCAGTTTCCCGATCATGCCCGCACCTCTTTCACGCGCGCCTGCGGCGCTGCGCCGTAATATGAATGACAGATGGCAATCGCCAGCGCATCCGCGGCATCCGCCCCTTTGGGCTTACAGCCCGGCAGTTGCAATTTGACCATATGAAGAACCTGCTCTTTCTCGGCATGCCCAACGCCCACAACCGTTTTCTTAACCCGATTGGGCGCGTATTCACCCACGGGCAGCCCTGCTTGCGCCAGCGTCAACAACGCCACACCACGCGCCTGGCCCAGCTTCAGCGTACCAGCCCCATCCTTATTGACGAAGGTCTGTTCGATGGCCGCCTGATCGGGCTGATGTTCTGCAATGACTTCGACGATTTGATTGTAGAGAGACAGCAAACGCTCGCCCAAATCGTCCCCGTCAGACTTGCACAGTCCGTTGGCGACGTGGCTCAGGCGGCTGCCATGCGATTCGATGACGCCCCATCCCAGGGTCCTAAGCCCCGGATCAATGCCCAAAATCCGCATGTTTCGCCTCGGCCTGCTCGAGTTTTTGTGATCTTTTTTACGGATTAGCACGAAGCGTGAACATTTTCCAAGCGAATTGACAGAGAGTACAAAAACGACAGACCTGCTTCACACGCGACAAAACGGCCAATTTGCGACAGGCAAAAGTCTGAAATCGACACGTTTCATGAAGCAAAAATGGCCAATAAATTAAGGGGTTCTAATGAATCTTGAGCTCTGCAAAAAACGCATAGGACAGTTGCAATTTCCGCACTTGCACAGCCGATTTGGCGGCACTAGATGCCGCTCAGAACGAACGATCAAAACGTAAACTCAAACCAGAAGGAAACAGGATATGGCTGCACTGGACACAACCCGCACCACCACTGGCTCATTCGGCCTCGTTGGCCGTATCGGCGCATATTTCGCATCGGTCGTGAACGCCGTTGTCGAATGGAATGACGCCCGTGTGACACGTAACACGCTGAGCGGTCTGACAGATCGCGAACTGGAAGATATCGGACTGTGCCGTGGCGATATTGACGTCGTGGCCGAAGGTCGTCGTTAAGATTTAACGCACCGCCCACTCATACGCCCCTTCCCTCCCTCGGGGGCAAAGCAGAACGCCGCGCATGCAGAATGCGCGGCGTTTCTGATTCATTGGCCTGATGTTAGGGCAGCAGCCGTGCCAACTGTTCCGAAAGCATCAGCGATACAGGATCGATTTGCATCACCCAGGCACCGGCTTGTTCAACCGAAGTGCCCTCGTTCAATGCATCAACCCTGTATTGATAGCCCGAAGGCCCAAGACTGGTCAGCAAGAACGTCTTGAATGCGAACAACCCAAGCAGGCACATGAGAAGAAACTTCAGGGGCAAAGCTGACTTCACCCTTTGTGGTTTCATCACAACCAGCCCGTCCTTGCGCATCGTCGCGCGATAGCCACGGCTTAGTTTAGCATGTTTCTTGTTCAGGCGATTAACGCGCTGATCGAATTCAAGTTGTTTTCCCGTCATGGCAGCCTCCAAAACCGCCCCCCGATTCCAGGTTAAGACGGTAAAAACAGAATGCGACAAAATCGAGGCGAAATTCCAGAAAGCTCCAGCAAATGGCCCAGATTTAGCCCTGTTTGCTTAATATTAGCGTCGTCCACTCACCAATTTGGTCATTTTTCTCTAAATTGAACCCGTTTTGTACATAAACAGAAACCACATCATCGGCTTGTTCGTTAAGGATTCCGGACAGAATTGCGTACCCACCGACGCGCAGATTCGCTGCGATTTCGGGGGCCAGAGCAACCAGTGGCCCCTTAAGGATATTTGCGAAAATCAGATCGTAGGGTGCGAATGCGCCCAAATCGGGATGATCAAAGCCCGCCGCTTCCACGCAGCGGACCTTGCCTGCCATGCCATTGGCCTTCAGGTTGGCTTCGGCGACATCAACAGCCACTTCGTCGATATCACTGGCGATGATCTCACCTTCCCAGACCCGCGCTGCCGCCATGGCCAGCACGGCAGTGCCGCAGCCGATATCGGCCACTTTGGTCGCCGTGAACCCTTGGCTCAGAAGATGGTCCAGCGCCTTTAGGCATCCCAACGTGGTGCCGTGGTGGCCGGTGCCAAAGGCCATTGCGGCCTCGATCAGTAGTGGGATACGTCCCTCGGGCAGCTTGTCAGCGTCATGGCTGCCATAGACAAAGAACCGTCCGGCCTCGACCGGAGCCAGTTCCCGGCGCACATGGGCCACCCAATCCGTATCGGGCAGTTCTGACACAACAAAAGGCTTGGCCTCAAACGCGGCGGCCAGAACAGCCAGAGCGGTTTCGTCCGGAGTTTCGGTGAAATACCCACCAACTTCCCAAAGGCCCGAGCCATCCTCGACCTCGAAAACACCAACGCCGGTTGGTTCCGGATCCAGACGCTCCATCGCTTCGCCCAGCCCTTCGGCAGCTTTTTTACCGGTCAGTGTAGTCAGCGCAGTGAATGTGGGCATGGGGGCCTCCTGTATCAATTGACACAGCGCCTATGGCGATGGCCCGCCAAGGTCAAGCATTGGCGCTTATTCGGCCGGTGCCGGCGCGTATTTCGACAAGATCGTTTCATTTCCCGGTTCCGGGTGCCGCGGGATCAGCAAGGACAAACCCAGCGAGATCATCGCCATCGCAGCGGCCAGTGCAAAGACTGCACCGGGCGAGATGACCCACAGCAGGCCCAGAAGCGCAGGAAGGAACACAGCAGCGATATGGTTGATCGTGAACGCAACGGCCGCAGTCGGTGCAATATCCGCAGGATCGGCGATTTTCTGAAAGTAGGTCTTCAGGGCAAGCGCCAAAGCGAACAGAACATGGTCGATCACATATAGGGTCGCAGCCAGCACCACGCCCCAACCGAACCAGTAGATACCGCCATAGGCCGCAAAAACGATCGCCAAGCCGGTGTATTCGAAGATCAGCGTGCGGCGCTCACCGAACATCGACACAGCCTTACCCAGCATCGGAGCCGCCGCCATGTTGATCACCAGATTGATCAGATAGAGGCTGGTCAGCTCGTGTACTTCAAACCCAAACTTCTCGACCATCATGAAGCCCGCGAAGACAACAAAGATCTGCCGCCGCGCGCCGGCCATGAACTGTAGTGCGTAATACAGCCAGTAGCGACGACGCAGGATCAGTTTTTTAGTCTGTGGAGTTGGCGAGTCAAACTGCGGAAAGGCGAAAAGACAGAACAGCGCCAGCAGGGCGGTCACACCACCAGCGGCCATGAATACAATGTTGTAGGACAGATCAAACCGGTCCCAGGTCAGAACGATCAGGCCATAGACTACTGCCGTCGCGGCTGACCCCATGGCAACAAGCCAGCCCAATACCTGTGGCGCGCGGTCCTTGGGCAGCCATTGCAACTGCAGCGACTGATTTACTGTTTCGTAATAGTGAAACCCGATCGAACTGAAGAGGGTGACAAACAGCAACCCACCAAGGCTGGGAAACCATGCTGTCAACGCAGTTGCCACGCCCAGCATCATCAGCGAGATCATCGCCAATACCTGCTCGCGCACGAAAATGATCACCGCGATCACGCCAACGGCAAGAAATCCAGGGATCTCCCGCACAGTGTGCAGTAACCCAATGTCGGCCCCGTCAAAATTCGCCACCTCAATGACGAAATTGTTCAACAGCGCGCTCCACGCGTTGAAGGCAATCGGCATCGTCAACGCCATGACGAACAAGAGCGTCACAGGGCGGCGCCAGAACGGAAGGCTCTGCGCCTCGGACAGGGGCATCGGTTTCAACATTGGACTCCTCTACGCCCATTTTCAGATTTTGGCGAGGCCGAAGCAGCGGGCGCACAATCGATCTGCGCTGATGCAGAGGTCAGTAGAAACTCTGCGGGTCGATATCCACGGTCAAACGCAGGTCGCCCTTAAGGCGCAAGGGCGCGATCCAGCGGGCAATCGCGTCCTGAATCGGGGCGCCCTTGGGTGCCTTGACCAGCAATCGCACGCGGTGTCTGCCGCGAATCCGCGCAATAGGCGCCGGAGCCGGGCCAAAGACTTGTGCCCCGATATCGCGCAGCGGCGCATCGTTGCGGGCCATTGCATTCCCGATATCAAAAACTGGTCCAACCTCAGGTCCGGACAGGACGATCCCTGCCATACGGCCGTATGGCGGCACACCCGCCGCCTGCCGTCCGGCGGCCTCGGCCTTCCAAAATCCTTCTTCGTCACCTGAAAGAATAGCACGGATTACGGGATGCTCGGGCTGGAATGTCTGCAACAGGGCCTGCCCTGGCTTGTCCGCCCGACCTGCCCGACCCGCGACTTGCCGCATCAACTGGAATGTCCGCTCAGCGGCGCGCAGGTCCGCCCCGTGCAGACTAAGGTCGGCATCGATTACCCCGACCAAAGTCAAATTGGGAAAGTTGTGCCCTTTGGCAACCAACTGCGTACCGATGACGATATCGGCATCGCCCTCGGCAATCTCTTCGATCTTAGCCTTCAGAGCGCGGGCCGAGCCAAACAAATCGGAACTCAGCATCGCGATCTTGGCATCGGGAAACGTCGCCTCAGCCTCTTCGGCCAGCCGCTCGATCCCCGGGCCGACCGGGGCCAGCTTGCCCTCAACCCCGCATGAGGGACATTCCTCAGGCATCGGCTTGGTCTCACCGCATTGGTGGCACATCAGCCGTTTCAGAAACCGGTGCTCGACCATCCGCGCGTCGCAATGATCGCAGGCAATCTGCTCCCCGCAAGCGCGGCACAGGGTCACCGGCGCATACCCACGGCGGTTGATGAACAGCAGCGATTGCTCACCCTTCTCGATCCGCTGCATCACCGCCTGCCGCAAAGACGGAGAAATCCACGTCCCCGGTTGCATCTGTTCGGCGCGCATGTCGACGGGCTTCATCTCCGGCAACACCGCCGCCCCGAACCGCGAGGTCAGATCGACCCGGTCGTATTTTCCCGCCTCAGCGTTGGCCCAGCTTTCCAGCGAAGGTGTTGCGCTGGCCAGAATCACCCGCCCGCCACAAATGGCAGACCGCAGCACCGCCATGTCCCGCGCGCTGTAATGCACGCCGTCCTCTTGTTTGTACGAGGTGTCGTGTTCCTCATCGACCACCACCAAGCCAAGGTTGCGAAACGGCAGGAACAAAGCTGACCGCGCGCCAATCACCATTTGCGCATCCCCCTGCCCGACCATCCGCCAGACCCGGCGGCGTTCCGTCATGGTCGCGCCGGAATGCCATTCGGCTGGGCGTGCACCGAATCGCGCCTCAACTCGTGTCAGGAATTCCGCTGTCAGAGCGATCTCGGGCAGCAGAACCAAGGCTTGTCGGCCCATCCGCAGCGCCTCGGCGACCGCCTCCAGATACACCTCGGTCTTGCCCGAACCCGTCACGCCCTTAAGCAGCGTGGTTCCATATTCCCCGGACCGCTGGCCCTTCTGCAACTTCTCAACCGCCGCCGCCTGATCGTCGGTCAAAGCTTTGCCCGGCAAATCCGGATCCAGATTCGGATAGGGCAAATCGCGCGGGCTGTCTTCTTCCCGTACGGCGCCCTGCTTGACCAACCCTTTGACGACCGAAGACGTCACGCCCGCCTGTTCGGCGAGTTCTTTCAGGGTGAATGCAAGCCCGCCATAGTCGCGCAGAACCTCCAGCACACGGGTGCGTGCGTCGGTCATCCGGTCCGGCGCGCCATTGCCCAGCCGGTAAACCTTACGCATCGACGGCGGATCACCAAGCCCCGGCGCGCGCGTTGCCAGACGCAACATTGCAGGCATCGGCGTCAGAGTGTAATCGGCAACCTTCCCCAGAAACAGCCGCATTTCTTCGCGCATCGGCGCGACCTCAAGCACCCGGATCACGGATCGCGCCTTGTTCAGGTCGAACCCGCCCTGTCCCGGGCCCCAGACGACACCCAGAACTTTACGAGGCCCCAGCGGGACCTCTACGAACGCCCCCAGAAAACAGCCCCCCTCGGGCGCCTTGTAATCCAGCGTCCGGTCCAGCGGCTGTGCGGTCAGAACCGCAACCAGCTCTCCGTGGTCGAAATACTCCTGAGTGCTCAACGCATATCCTTGGGCTCGGGGGTTCCAGCATGGGTCTCTTTGAGGTAAAGCCATCCGCGACCAAGGCCAACCCATCAAAGGACTGCCCGCATGAAATTCTTCGTAGACACAGCCGAAATCGACGCCATTGCCGAACTGAACGATCTGGGCATGGTGGACGGCGTGACCACCAACCCCTCGCTGATCCTGAAATCAGGTCGTGACATTCTGGAAGTGACCAAGGAAATCTGTGATCTGGTCGACGGCCCGGTTTCAGCCGAAGTTGTCGCAACCGAAGCTGACGACATGATCGCCGAGGGCCGCAAGCTGGCCAAGATCGCGCCGAATATCGCCGTGAAAGTTCCGCTGACATGGGCCGGTCTGAAAACCTGCAAGACGCTCAGCGACGAAGGCCAGATGGTCAACGTCACACTCTGCTTCTCGACCAACCAGGCGCTTTTGGCCGCAAAGGCGGGCGCAACCTTCATCTCGCCCTTCATCGGTCGCCTGGATGACATCAACCTGGATGGCATGGATCTGATCGCCGACATCCGTCAGGTCTATGACAATTACGGTTTTGAAACCGAAATTCTGGCCGCTTCAATCCGCACCGTGAACCACGTGACCGACAGCGCCCGCATCGGTGCTGACGTGATCACCGCACCGCCCGCTGTGATCAAGAAACTGGCCGATCACCCGTTGACGGACAAAGGTCTGGAAACCTTCCTGGCCGACTGGGCCAAGACAGGTCAGAAAATCCTCTGACTCTTTGCGCGACCGCGCGGCACCGTCAGGTGCCGCGCCCGGCCCAACTGCCAAGCCTTGATCTTTGATCAAGGTTTCGCAGGCGGGAGCCGCAGGTCACAGTGGGAATGAAATGCACCGCCAATGCATTTTTTCCAAGGAAACCGCCATAACTCATGTTATAAGCCCCTCAACAAAAAAAGACCGAGCGGGACATGAGCAGCAACACCAAACTCCAGGACAACTTGCGCGCCGCGATTCTGGCCAAACCAGACGCCGTGCTGGACGACAAGGACCTGATGCAGGCCCTTGTAACGGCCAACGAACAGGCGCGCGGGGACAACGTCATCGACCTGCGCGGCATCGCCATGCAACGGCTCGAGGAACGGCTGGACAGGCTGGAAGACACCCACCGGTCCGTCATCGCCGCAGCATATGAAAACCTTGCAGGCACAAATCAGGTGCATCGTGCCGTTATCCGCATGCTGGAACCGGCCGAGTTCGAAGATTTCCTGCGCACGCTCGGCTCGGATGTGGTCGAAATCCTGCGCGTTGATCGCATCAAGCTAATTCTGGAATCCACAGCCACACAGGAAGACCCCGCCATCGACACTTTGGGCGGTGTTCTGTCCGTAGTCGAACCCGGTTTCGTGGACAATTACCTGACCTTCGACCGCGGCGGCCCCGCCCGCGACGTGGTTCTGCGCGAGATCCTCCACCCGACACACAGAATTTTTGGACCCAACGCAGATCACCTGCGGTCCGAGGCTTGCCTGCGGTTGGATCTGGGTGAGGGTCGGTTGCCGGGCATGATCGTGATGAGCGCAAGGGACCGCAACCACTTCTCGCCGCAGCTGGGCACTGATCTTCTGTCGTTCTTCGCTGGCGTCTTCGAACGTTCGATGCGCCACTGGTTGTCGTGAGCCTGATCTCACCCGCCTGCCGCGACGCGTTACAGTACTGGCTGGACAGCCTGAGCGCGCTGGCGGGGCGATCGGAAAACACCCAAGCCGCCTATCGCGGTGACGTCACCGACTTCCTGTCTTTCATGACACTACACCACAGTGAACGGCAGGGATTGGCAGCGCTGGCCCGGATCAACGTGTCCGACATGCGCGCCTGGATGGCCGATCAGCGTAGCGCAGGTGTTGGCGCGCGATCCCTGGCGCGCAAGCTGTCGGCGGTCAAAAGCTTCTACCGATGGCTGGCTGAACGCGAAGGGTTCGAACCCACTGCCGTCCTGTCTACACGCGCGCCAAAGTTTACCCAAAAGCTCCCCCGCCCGCTGGCCGAAGACGCGGCCCGCGCGATGATCGACACGGTCGAACTTCAGTCGTCAAACGACTGGATCTCGGCGCGGGACGTTGCTGTCGTTACATTGCTCTATGGCTGCGGTTTGCGCATATCTGAGGCGCTGTCCCTGACAGGAAGCGACGCACCTTTGCCGGGTAGCTTGCGTATTGTGGGAAAGGGCGGAAAAGAACGCATCGTTCCGGTGATTCCGGCCGCCCGCACCGCCGTTGACCGCTACCTGCAGCTTTGCCCGCATCCACAATCCCAAGAAAAGGCTTTGTTCCGCGGGGTGCGTGGTGGTGCGCTCAATCCGCGCGCAATTCAGGGCGTGATGGCCAAGGCGCGCATGCAGCTTGGCCTGCCAGCAACCGCCACACCGCACGCTTTAAGGCACAGTTTTGCCACCCATCTGTTGTCCGCTGGGGGTGATCTGCGCGCCATTCAGGAATTGTTGGGCCATGCCTCGCTTTCCACCACGCAGGCCTATACGGCCGTAGATACGGCCCGACTGATGGAAGTCTACAACCGCGCCCACCCCAAGGCCTGATCCCGAGTCCCTCGATGTCGTCTGGACTGTATCCTTACCCGGCTTTTAGTTTGCATCTGCAGCGCGCATCGTCCAAGAGACACAAATGACAATAAAACTCAAAGCCCTTTCCGTACATCTGTTCACCGCGACCGGTGCCGTCTTTGCAATGCTGGCCATGCTGGCCGCGGTCGAGGAAAAGTGGAGCCTTATGTATCTGTGGCTAGTGATCTCGTTCATCGTGGACGGAATCGACGGCCCGCTTGCGCGCCACTACCATGTCAAAAAGAACGCACCGGAATTTGACGGCGTTCTTCTGGACCTGATCATCGACTATCTGACCTACGTGTTCATCCCGGCCTTTGCGCTGTTCAAATCAGGGCTGATGGACGGTTGGACCGGCTGGTTTGCGATCATCGTGATCACCTTTGCCAGCGCCATGTATTTCGCGGACACGCGGATGAAGACCAAGGACAACTCGTTCTCGGGGTTTCCGGGTTGCTGGAACATGTTCGTCATCGTGATCTTCGCGCTAGAGCCCAACTTCTGGGTGATCCTGCTGCTGGTTTCACTGTTGTCGCTGGCGATGTTCCTGCCGTTGAAGTTCATTCACCCTGTGCGGACGGAACGCTGGCGCAACGTGTCACTGCCCATCGCGTTCGCCTGGACGTTCTTCGCCGGTTGGGCTGCCTGGGTCGATTTCCATCCCGAAAGCTGGGCGCATTGGGGGTTGGTGATTACAAGCCTCTACCTGGTTTCAGCTGGTATTGCGCAGCAAATTATCCCGCTGCGCAACAACTGAACGTTACAGGATTTCCTCAACCTCGAACTCGGTGCCGTTATGGGTGAACACATCACCCTCTTGCAGACCGGTCATGGTCAGGTAGATCGGGCTCTGGGTTGAGATACCCATATAGGTCTTGCCGTCCACCTCGAACCGCGTGGTCGAAACACAGACGACGAACCGACGGTTGTTGAACTTGACAACAGCGCCTGGCTGAACCCGGTCCGTCAGGCTGAAATCCGTGTTCTCGATCACATCAATCTTGGCGTGATGCGCGTGAACGGGCGCATCGAACGCTGCCGCCAGATCCGCATTCTCGCGGGAGGCGGCGATGTCATCCTTGTCATGCCCTTCGCGGTCGTCCAGCTGCGAGTCCTTCAGAAAAGCGTCATAATGCGCTTGCGCAGTTGCCAGTTCCTGCTCTTCCAGCGACATCAGGCGGTCTATGATGGCCTTTTTGCGAGCGGCCGGGTCTGTATGGGCGGTCATGCAATACGGTCCTTCAAATTCAGTAACTGATATAGGTTGGGCCGCGAAGTCTGGGATTGCAACTGATTTTCGCGCCTCAGATCAGCAGGCCCGCCGCGCGTTCATGACGCAGCAAGGCCACTTTGGTTTCGACCCCACCATCGCCCGAGAACCCGCCCAGACCGTTGACAGACAGCACCCGATGGCAAGGTATGATCACCGGAATGGGGTTCGCACCGCAGGCTTGACCCACCGGTTGCGGAGGTTGCCCAAGCTCTTTGGCGATGTCCCCGTACGTTCGGGTCTCGCCCAGCGGAATGGCATACATCAGATCGCAGACCTTACGCTGAAAGTCTGACCCGACAACACGATACGGCAGATCGAACCGTTCAAGACGCCCCTCGTTATACGCGGTCAACTGCGCAGCGGCTTCCTGCAACAGGGGTGTGTCCGGCCCGTCGTCCTGCCCATCCCACACAAGGCGTGTGATGGCGCCATCTGTTTCTTCAATGCCAAGGCGGCCAAACTGCGTATCAACGGAAATCATCGGCATGAATACAGCGTTTCAGATCGCCGGGGCCAGCGCAAGCGGGGAAAGAAAAACCCCCGGCGGGTGACGCCGGGGGTTCGAATGTTTAGCCCAGCGCTTCGTCGCAGCGCCCACACACACCCGCGTGGGAATGCCGACCGACATCCGGCAGGATCTTCCAACAACGCTGACATTTCTCGCCATCTGCTTTTTCGAACACGACGCCAACGCCTTCGATTTCCGGCACACGGAACGCCTCGGCCGGGGCCGGATCGCCCGAAACGGTCAGGCCAGACGTGATGCACATGTCGTCCACGTCAAAGGTGGCCAGCAGATCGCGGGTGTCACTGTCTTCGACATGCACGATCGGTGCAGCCTCAAGGCTGGATCCGATGACCTTATCCTGACGCTGGATTTCCAGCGCTGCAGTCACCGCGCGGCGAACACGGCGAATCTTGGCCATAGCAGCCTCAAGTTCTGGGTTACGCCAGTCGGCAGGGGTTTCCGGGAAATCCACCAGATGGACCGAGCTGTCATCGCCCGGGAACCGCTCTAGCCAGACCTCTTCCATGGTGAAGACCAGAACCGGGGCCAGCCATGTGGTCAGTCGGTGGAACAGGATATCCAGCACGGTGCGCGCAGAACGGCGGCGTAGGTTGTCGCCATCGCAGTACAGTGCATCCTTGCGAACGTCGAAGTAGAACGACGACAGATCGACCGTGGCAAAGGTGAACACGGCACTGAATACGCCCTGAAAATCGAAGGAGGCATAGCCCTTGCGCACCTGCTCATCCAGATCGGCCAGACGGCTGAGCACCCAACGTTCCAGGCGCGGCATATCCTCAGGCGCGACGCGATCCGCTTCGGTGAAGTCGGCCAGCGAGCCCAGCATAAACCGCATGGTGTTGCGCAGGCGGCGATAGCTGTCGGCAGTGCCTTTCAGAATCTCCGGCCCGATCCGTTGGTCGGCGGTGTAGTCGGTCTGAGCCACCCACAAGCGCAGGATATCGGCACCGTATTGCTCGATCACCTTTTCCGGCACGATGGTATTGCCCAGAGATTTGGACATCTTGTTGCCCTTGGCATCCAGCGTGAAGCCATGAGTTACCACGTTGCGATACGGCGCACACCCCTTGGTGCCGCAAGCCTGCAGCATGGACGAATGGAACCATCCGCGGTGCTGGTCGGTGCCTTCCATGTAGACGTCCGCGATGCCGTCTTCAGTGCCATCCTCACGGTCGCGCAGAACGAAGGCATGGGTCGAACCAGAGTCGAACCACACGTCCAGAACGTCAAACACCTGATCGTAGTCATCCGGGTTGGCGATGCCGTCGAGGATCTGTTCTTTGAAGCCGTCAGTGTACCAGATATCCGCGCCGTCTTTCTCGAACGCCGCCTTGATGCGGGCGTTGAGTTCTTCATTACGCAGCAGGTAATCCGCGTCGGTGGGCAAAGCACCCTTCTTGGTAAAGCACGTCAGCGGTACGCCCCAAGCGCGCTGGCGGGACAGAACCCAGTCCGGGCGCGCTTCGATCATCGAGTACAGGCGGTTGCGACCGGTCTGCGGCGTCCATTTCACCAGCTCGTCGATCGAACGCAAAGCGCGTTCGCGGATGGTGTCGCCCATCTCACCCATGCCGTCATCCAGCTTACGGTCAACGGACGCGAACCACTGCGGCGTGTTGCGATAGATGATCGGAGCCTTTGAGCGCCACGAATGCGGATAGCTGTGCTTGATCTTGCCACGGGCCAGCAGCCCGCCGACCTCGACCAGCTTGTCGATGACCGCCTTGTTCGCGTCACCCTCGCCACCCTTGCGGGACAGGATGTACTTGCCGCCAAAGAACGGCAAATCAGCACGGAACGAGCCATCGTCCATCACGTTATAGGTGATGACTTGCTCGAGCATGCCCAGATCGCGGTACAACTCGAATTCTTCCATTCCGTGAGACGGCGCACAGTGGACGAAACCGGTGCCTTCGGTGTCGGTTACAAACTCAGCGGCGCGGAAGTCGCGGATGTCGTCCCATTCGCCATTGCCACCTTCGGCTCCGGCCAGCGGATGGGCCAGCTGGACGCCTGCCAATTCATCGGTGGTTACGTCACGCACGCGAGTCCACTGATCGTCGTTCAAGCGCGCGCGGCCCAGCACGTCAGCAGCCAGATTGTCTGCCAGCAGGAACTTATCTCCGACACTGGCCCAGCATTCCTCGGGTGCGCCGGTGACTTCGTAGAGGCCGTAAGAGATGTCCTTGCCGTACACTACCGCTTTGTTCGACGGCATGGTCCACGGAGTCGTCGTCCAGATCACGACAAAAGCGTCATCAAGATCGCCCGCATTTACGACTTTGAATTTCACCCAGATGGTGAAGCTTTCCTTGTCGTGATACTCGACCTCGGCCTCGGCCAGCGCTGTTTTCTCAATGGGCGACCACATCACGGGTTTTGAGCCCTGATAGAGCGTGCCGTTCATCAGGAACTTCATGAACTCATCTGCGATTACAGCCTCGGCGTGATAGTCCATCGTGATGTAGGGATCGGGCCAGTTGCCGGTGATACCAAGGCGCTTGAATTCTTCGCGCTGGACGTCGATCCAGCCTTCGGCGAATTTGCGGCATTCCTGACGGAAGTCGACGATGTTCACCTCGTCCTTGTTCTTGCCCTTCTTGCGGTACTGTTCCTCGATCTTCCATTCGATCGGCAGGCCGTGGCAGTCCCATCCCGGCACATAACGCGCGTCATGACCCATCATCTGATGGCTGCGTACAATCATGTCCTTGATGGTCTTGTTCAGCGCGTGGCCGATATGCAGGTGACCGTTGGCATAGGGCGGACCGTCATGCACGGTAAAGGGCGCTCGGCCCTCTTTCTCGCGCAGGCGGTCATACACGCCGATCTCTTCCCAGCGCTCCAGCCATACGGGTTCGCGCTTGGGCAGGCCTGCGCGCATGGGGAAATCGGTTTTGGGCAGGTTCAGCGTGTCTTTGTAGTCAGGTGTTTGGGTCGTGTCGGCGCACATTTGGGGCGTCCTCAGGATGATCTTGACGTGTGTGGATCGAAGCGGTCAGTGCGAATTCTCAAGCACCTTTGCCCGGCGTCTCGCGAAATCAGAGCGCCGGGGATATAATTCGAATAATGATGGCCATCCGGTCATACATGCCGGGCTTATAGGACGCCCGCGCCTAATGGTCCAGAGGTTCCGCCCCATGCGGCGAATGGCGCAGCGTGGCCCATCGGTTCAGCCACGCCAAGCCGGCCAGCGCAAGGCCAAGCGCCAGCAGTGAGAACACCCGGATCAGCCCCCCCAAACCAGCGATATCGACCAGGAACACCTTGGCCACGGCAAGCCCAATGACGACCAACCCCGCCTTGCGCATCATGTCCGATCGACGGGCGAGTGACTGATAGAACAGGCCCGCACCGACCAGCAGTAGGGCCATGGTGTAGGTGTATAGCTCGGGCTGCGAAACACCGTTGCCTTCGTACATACCGCTGGCCCCCTGCCAGACATGGCGAATGGTCAAGCCCAGCCAGACGGCACCCAAGGCTGTTGCCAGACCGAAGCACCCTTGTTTCCATCGCGGGTGCAGTGCAGGCAGCCAAGCAGCCGACAGGGCCAAAACAATGGCGGGCAACAGGTAAGCCACGGCGAGGGTATTCAGTATTGGCACCCCAAGAACCGGATCAGCTTGGGCATTCAGCAATGGGTTCGCCTCGGTCAGCGCCTGCGCCAAGCGAACAACACCATGTGCCGCAAAGAACAACGCCAGCCCGTAGCGCGCATAATTCAGTTTTCCGCCCAGTTCGAACCGCCGCACCTGCGCGCAGGCCAGCAGCAGCCAAATCAAGGACAAAAGCCCCAGCCCCCAGTGGCTGTCATGGGCACCGCCGTTGCCAAACCCTTCGAGCCAGCGCAGCAATAGCAAGGACAACAAGATGCCCGCCGTCGCCCAGGCCGCACTTTCCAGAAGCAGCGCAATGACCGGACGGTTCAATGGGCGCAGGATGGCCCAGGCCGCCAGAAATCCAACAGCAGCTGTGGCATAGACAAGCGCCATTTCCGCGATAGGTGCCGAATTTGCCCAATCCAGACCGGGGTTCAGTACAAGTCTGAGCGTGACAGTGAACACGCCAGCCCAGATGAACCAACCCATAGGTGGAAGATCAAAGCGCCGATCCAGCACCGCTGCGGCCACGATCAGGGCCACAAAAGCAATAGTCAGGGCAGCCGAGCTTAGGACAATCACGCAGGCAAAGGTCAGGCAGGACAAAGCCGACAAGGTCACCAAAGCCGCCCGCAGCCGGTTTTCGCCGTCGACGCGCGCGAAACGCCCGGCCAGAACGACCATCATCACCGCCAATGCAACCGCATGCAGCGCCCACGGATAGGCTCCGATGACCTCAGCGGGATGCCATCCAAGCTCCAGCGCGATTGCCAACACCGGTGCAAATACTGCAGCGCCGCCCGCCCAAACGGCCCGGTACTCGGTTGCGCGGAAGGACCGCCAGGCCGCGAGGCCTGAGATCAATGCACCCAAGGCCACCAACAGGGTAACCGCCCATGGGAAATCCGCCTCGGCGGTTTCGGCATAGGTTTCAGCGAACCGGCGCGCGACAGACCCGTTGTCCCACCCTTGGATCAGTACGAACCAAGTTAGACCAGCGGCTGGCAGTATGGTCAGGTCTTGCAGGGCCCGCGCCTGGCTTGCCCAGGTCAGCAAACCCAACGTCAGGCCCGCCAACAGCATGACACCCAGCCAGAATTCTGCCATCGAGTCCGGCCAATGTATCGCCAGGGTTACTGCGCTGACGCTCACCGCGCCAAAGGCAAGGCGTGTGGGAAACTCTGGCCACTGGAGGCCTTTCTGAATGGCAATGATCTCACTGATCATGCGCCCCTCGTGATCTGGCCAAATCCGCCGCACGGGGATCGCGATCGCGATAACCGCCAATGCGGTTACGCCGACGAGATACCCCGGCTCGGTCGCCGGTGCCGAAAGCACCAAAAGCAGGCACGCGGTATAAGCCCCGACTAGCGTCAGAACGGATATCCACCCCCAGCGCCGCACAGTGTCGATCCCCAACCCAAGGACGGCGATCACAAAGAAATAGCCGTACAACCAGCCGGGGTCGGTCGAGGTCCCGCCCACCACGAAGGGTGACGCAAACGCACCAATCAAACCGACGGCCGCCAGCAAGGGGCCGTGGAACCAGCCCAAAACAAGCCCCACAAGCGCAACAGCGATCATGGCAATCAAGGCCGCTTCGGGACCAATCAGATCGTACAACTGCCTTGCAGCCAGCAAGCCACCGAACAGCGTCACCAGCCCGGCGCCGGAAAAGACCGATGGCAGGTAAGCTGTGGCTGAAGACTCGTCATCGCCATACTTCCGTCGGATCACCTCACCCGCGCCGATCAGCGTCGCGCCGAACATCAGGGCCGCAATGACGCGCATCGTTGGCGACAACAGCCCGCTTTCGACCCCGTATTGGACCAGAAAAACACCCGCCAGCGCCAAAGACAGGGCCGATACCGCATAGAACCAGTTCTCGCGCAGCCAAGCGCTCAGTGCGGCGATTCGATCGTCCTTCGCCGTTTCGGGGAGGGGTATCTTTTGTGGCTCAGGTGCTGAGGTGCCCTCTTTCGTTTCGAGCTCTGGTGGGTCTGTTTTGATTGCCGGCCACGGAGAGCTCTTTTTGTCCCTCGCTTGCGTCGATTCAGGTACTGTTTCTGGCGCTGGCAGGTCGCCACCAAGTGTACGAATCTGCTGTTCAAGTTGCTCCACCCGGCGACGCAGTCGAACTTGGGATACCAACAGAACAAGGATGGCCACCGGGACGGCCAGAACGATCAATCCAACGAGTACGAGCAGCGATTCCAACAGAGGCCTCCGGGCAAATGTGCCGTCAACCTAGCCGGGTGTCGATTTGCGCAACAGTCCGAAAAACCGTGTTTTTGCGGGCTACGCAGTTCAGAACGCCTTATCCCCAGCCAAGGGACAGTCCGGCAACCATCAACCAGATGATGACCAACACAGCGGCAATCGAACCAGATGAGAAACAGGCGTCGACAGTATGTAGCCATCGCAGGATCAGATCCGGGTCCATCAACGACTTTGAAATACTGACAATCTACACCGCGCGCCCAGCGGTACTTCTTATCACTAGGGATGGAACAACGAGCCAACAAAATACGCCATCAGTGCGGCCGCGCCGCCGATCGCAAAAGTCTCTAGACCTGACCGCCACCACGGAGCCAGTGACCATCTGCTTTTTAAAGCTCCGATGACAAAAAAGACCGCCATGGTCATGATAATCGAGAGATGAAAGGCCCGATCGAACGACAGCAGAAACGGCAGCAGCGGGACCATGCCGGCCACAAGAAACGCCAAAAACGTTGCCATCGCGGCTTTGAACGGGTTCGGATCGACGCTGCCCAATCCGTATTCACCCTCGATCATCAGATTGATCCAATTGTCGCGGTTGGCTGTGATGGCGTCCGTGGCCTCATCCAGCACGCGCCCCGACAGGCCCTTTTGCGACAAGATCGCATGTACTTCATCTCGCTCGCCTTCCGGGTACAGCCTGATGTGACGTTCTTCGATGGACCGGATGCGGAGGATATTGTCCAGCTCAGCCTTGGTGCCCGAGTAATTACCCGCCGCCATGGAAAACCCGTCTGCCAGTACATTGGCCAGTCCCAATGCAACGATAATAAACGGTGACAGGCCCGCCCCAGCTACACCCGCCACAATGGCAAAGGTAGTTACGGACCCATCGATCCCACCATAGACCACATCCCGCAAAACACCGCGACCTGGTGGCGCGTTGATGCGTTCTGCAATCTCTTGCTGGCTGTGTCCGTGATCGGTCATGGCTGGCTCTGACACTGTTATGCACGATAGCCAGCTACTGTACCTTGCGTTAGGTCAAGTTTTGGAAAACAGGCCCGCCAGTGCGCGTTTGATGATGCTGCGGGTTGATGGCTTGTGCCGATCCGAGAAGGGCAGCGGACGGCAGACCTCCATCGCGGCGACCCCGACCCGCGCACTTAGCGCGCCGTTGACCAACCCCTCGCCAAACCGGCGCGACAGTTTGCTAAGGATAGATCCCCCAAGCACAGGTTCCAGCAGGTCGTCCCCAACGGCCACAGCGCCGGTGGCCACAAGGTGCACGAACACGGCCCGAGTCAGACGCCAACTGCCCAGAAACCCTGCGCGCCCGCCGTAGATTTCGGCAATGCGCCGGATCATCCGCAACGAAGCGGCCAGCGCAGTTGCAACATCCGCAAGTGCCAAGGGCACCAATGCAGTCACCGTTGCAACCTGCCGCGCGGCAGCCTCGACTTCGCGACTGGCAGCGACATCCAGCGGGGCCAGCAACTCACCCTCGGCCAAGGTCAGCAGACCAGTCGCGTCAAATTGTTCGTCGATCCGCTCCGACAGCCGATCGCGCCCCCAACGAGTTTCCTCGCGGCCTTTGTAAAACGAGATCAATCGGTTCGTGACTGCGCGCGCCTGCGCCAGATCGTCTTCGGCCAAGGCGGTATCTGCGGCGCGCCGCATCCCATCCACACGGGACAACCGCCCAATTGCGGCCAACTCGCGCACAGCGATGATCAAGGCGACCAACACCAGTGCTGCAAACAAACCCGTAATCACCCATCCTATGATCGGAGCACGCAAAAGCAGTGAATTCACAAAGTCCCAAGCCGCGACCGACACCACGGCCCCAAGCGCGGCAAGCGCCAAACCCCAGAACCAACGCGACAGAGTCGAAGGTTTGCGCGCCGCCAAACGCGCCGCGCCCTGCATCGCCTGACCCTGAGGCTGCGCGATATCCGGTACCGGAGGCGCTTGCGACACGTCGGCCGCGGGTTCATCAGCGTCTAGATCAATCAGAACCGGCCCCTTAGCCATTGGCTGCTCCTTCACTGTTCCAGACATACTTGATGTCCGGGAGGTTCTCGTCGTTGTCAGCGCCATCGCTGCGTGCGACCTCGACAAAGCCGTTGCGCTCATAAAACCGGCGTGCGGAATGGTTGGCCTGAAAGGCGAACAGAGACAATTCGGACTGGCGGGACTTGGCATATTCAATCAATTGCCGACCAGTCCCCCGCCCACGCGCGTCGGGTGACAGATAAAGTGAGTGAATCTCGGTGCCATTGAGCGCCAGGAACCCAATCACCCCGTTTTCGGTTTCGGCCACAGTCATCCATTCCAGATCAATCATTCGGCCGCAAAATGCGATGGTTTCCGCCCGCGAATGCAGTTTCGGCATCCACTCGTTTTCAATAGCGAAACCGTGCAAAATCTCTCCGGCTACACCGGCATCTGTGCTGCGGGCAGGACGCAGGATGACGGTCACAGCCGGTCTCCGATCAGAAACTGGGCGGCCCGGTCCAACCGGATATGAGGTGGGCCATCACCGGGCCGCAAGGTCAGGTGCGCTGGCGCAAAGGCCATGAACTCGTAATCCTCACCCAGCCAGCCGTCGGACCCGTTACGCGCCGGACCGAGCAGATGCGACGGGTCTTCGGGCAGGTCTCCGGGATAGAAAGCCGCCTGTTTGCCGCTGTCCAGCAACGTTCCCCGCACGCATGGCAGCTCGGCCCCATTATGAGTGCGAATTTCTTCGGTCGTTGCCCTTAAAGAGGCGAGGGATAGTGCCGCTGTCTCTGCGCCGGCGAAACTGGCGCGGTCGCGCGCCTCGCGGGTCAGGGCCTCCATGATGTTTGTCAGGCGGTGATGTTGCAAGTGATGCAAATGATCGGCCTTGGTGGCTGCAAACAAGATACGCTCGACCCGCTTACCCAGCAGCAACTGGCTGAGCCACGCATTTCGCCCCGGTCGGAATGCCGACAGGATATCGGCCATCGCGCGGCGCATATCTTCAACCGCCTGCGGACCGTTGTGGATTGCGCCCAGCGCATCTACCAGAACCACCTGCCGGTCGATCCGGGCGAAATGGTAACGGAAGAAAGGCTTTACGACCTTGGACTTGTACGCTTCGTACCGGCGGGCCATCTCACGATGCAGGCTGCGCCGTGGACTGTGACCTTCGACCGGCAAGGGCGCAAATGTCAGCACCGGGGACCCGGCCAAATCGCCCGGCAGCAGGAACCGCCCGGGCGTGCAGTCATAGAACCCGGCGTCGCGCGCAGCGTCCAGGTATAAAGCGAATTCTTGGGCCAGTGATTGTGCTTTGGGTTCATCATGACTTTCGGATGGATCAATGGCCTTTGCCAGCGACAAAAAGGTCGTAGCCTCTGCTCGATTGGCGATGCGCTCCAGCGTTTCCTGCGACCAGTCCTCGTAGGTTTTGTCCAGCAATGCCAAATCCAGCAGCCATTCGCCCGGATAGTCCACGATATCCAGATGGATGGTTCGCGGGCCCTGCAGCCCCGACAACAGACCGGCGGGGCGTGCCTTGAACGACAGGCGCAGTTCGGACACGGCGCGCGTACTGTCCGGCCAGTGCGGCTGAGGTCCGGTCAAGGCTGTCAGATGATTTTCATAGTCGAAACGCGGCACAGTGTCGTCCGGCTGGGGCTGCAGGTAAGCCGCGTTGATCCGCCCTTCCTGCTGCGCCACTAGGCCGGGCATCCGCCCGCGATCGAGCAGGTTCGCGACCAGCGATGTTATGAAAACCGTTTTCCCCGAACGGGCCAACCCGGTGACGCCCAGTCGGACCACCGGCTCAAACAATGCCTCAGACACGCGGTCGCCCACGGACTCGACGCCGCGCGCCAAACTGTCTGCCAAAGATGAGATGACCAATCTGTCGCCCCGCTTTTTTCGTTTCCCCCAAGATAGGTAGCGGCTGTCGGACATACCAGCGCTTTCCCGCTCTTGCCCGTTGCGACGCAGCGCGTTACCAGCAGCGCATGCCTAGATACGCACTGAAAGTCGAATACCAGGGGGAACCGTTTGCCGGGTGGCAGCGGCAAAAAGATCAGCCGTCTGTTCAGGGGGCAATCGAACAGGCTCTGTCGCGCATCGAGCCCGGCGATCACACCATTGCCGCCGCTGGTCGCACGGATGCAGGCGTACACGCGCTGGGACAGGTTGCGCATTGTGATCTGACCAAGGAATGGGACCCTTTTCGACTGTCCGAGGCGCTGAACTATCACCTTAAACCGCAACCCGTGGCCATCGTTAAAGCCGCACGTGTGGATGACGACTGGCACGCGCGTTTTTCAGCGCTCGAACGGCAATACCTGTTTCGCATCCTGATGCGCCGTGCCCCGGCAACCCACGACGCCGGGCAGGTCTGGCAGATCAACCATCAGTTGGACGTCGACGCGATGCAGGCGGGCGCGGATATGCTGATCGGGCGGCATGATTTCACCACGTTCCGGTCTTCAATTTGTCAGGCTGCAAGCCCTGTCAAAACCCTGGATGAGCTGAGCGTCGAGAAGATTGACGGTTTTTCAGGGCCAGAGATACATTTTCACGTTCGCGCCCGGTCTTTCCTTCATAACCAAGTGCGCAGCTTCGTCGGGACGCTTGAACGTGTCGGTGCCGGCACATGGACGCCCAAGGATGTGCGGGATGCGTTGGAAGCCACCGACCGTGCGGCCTGCGGGCCTGTGTGCCCGCCGCAAGGTTTGTATCTGGCGCGGGTCGGATATCCTGAACCGGTCTTCGATTAAATCGCGCGCAACAGCAGACCGCATGCAATCACAGCGATTAGCAGGCCTGCCACAAGCTCAATAGTCGGAGCCAGAACCGAGGCAAATCGCGTGGCCGAAGCCGAGGCCAGAAGCCCTCCGCGCAGTCCGAACGACGTCCAACCGACCAGAGTTGTGACGGTCGCCGTGCCCAGCGCCATTGCGAAAGCGCCAGCAATGCCGACCATCGCGATACCCATCTGCCACGTCAGGATTAGAACAAAGAGAGCTCCGGTACAGGGGCGCGCGGCAATTCCTGCGATCAACACCACCGCTTCGCGCAGGCTACCGACTTGGGCCACTTCGTCGGCAGTAGGACCATGGCGATGCCCACAATCAGAACAGACACCATGGTCATGGTCGTGATGTTCGTGACCATCCTCGTGCGAGTGTTCGTGCGAGTGGTCGTGGCCATGATGATGCACGTTTTGGCTGCGATGGCGTCGCGCAAAACTGCGAATGGACCGAAAAATCAACCACAAACCGATCGCTGCAATGGCACCATAGCTGATCGGGGCCATAACCTTTTCAGTCGTGTCGACAAGGCTTGCCCGAGACATTTGGAACACCAGTACCCCGGCATAGACCAGAACCACTGCCGTCACCGCCTGCCCCAAGCTGGACAACAAGCTGATCGCGGACAGGCGCAGAAAGGCCACGTTGCGACCCAATCCATAACCGCCGATCAGTACTTTGCCGTGGCCAGGACCGATGGCGTGAAAAAAGCCGTAAGCAAAACAGACTGTCAGCAGCGTTGCCACGGCCTCGGGTTGTTCCGCACGCGCGGCGCGCAAAGCGCGGGCGATCTGGTTCTGAAACTCCCGCTGCTCACCAGCGGCCCAAGCGGCCAAATGGTCAAAACCACCGCTGCCCCAAAACCACAGCAATAGACCAACGGCGATGGCTACAGGAACAATCAAGTACTTGGACATGAAAGACGGACCTCGGTCGCAAAGCTTTCCCCAACCAGGGGGATATCGTTTTCTTCAAGGTCATAGTCGGCGTCCAAGGTCTGTAGGAACGCCTGCATCTGCGCCAGTTGCCCGTCGATATCCGCGTCAATCCGGCTTATCTGACAAGCAGCGGGCCCGGACACCTTCACTGGGAGGGTCACTTCATAAGCCGTGTAATAGGATTCATCATATGCTTTGGCGACGACGGCGGTTGCCGGCACTCCGCCGCCTTCCACCGCACGCAGGTGGGTTGTCACGATACGTCCATCCTCGGTGGTCGCTTTGGCCTCCATCGGTCCCGACAAGACGACAGGCGCGCCATCGGCGAACACCACGAGATCGCCATTATATCCTTCGACCCACTGGGCATCAAAGCCGGACAGAAACTTTTCTTCGCTCTCGGTCAGAATGCCATCGGAATCCTGATCCAGCTTCATATCCTCAAGCTGAAACAGCGAGAAAAGCTCATCATACGCCCAAGTTACCCTGACATGGGTCAACTGGCCGCTATCATCCACAATAAATTCCAGCCCGGTGTCGATAAAGACATGCGGGTGGGCCAATGCCGGAACCGGCAGGCAACAGGAGACAAGGGTTATGAGCCATCGCATAGGCGAAAGATAGGGGCTTGGCCCGTGCCCGGCAACGTGTTTCGGCAGACCCGTGCGGGAACTGGCCAAACCAGTCACTTCGGCGGGAACAAAACCAGTGTCTGCAACGCTGTACCGACCGGGCCTTCGGTGTCGAACAGAACCGATTGCGACATCCCTATTCCTGAAGGTTGCCAATGAGATACGGACTGCGAGGCCAACCAGTCCGATTTGGGTTCACGATGAATCTGGACCGTCAGATCGGTGTTCATGAACCCCATCTCCGACGTCGGTGCATTCCACGAGATCCCGTTGCCACAATCCGCCAGCGGGCATAGCGCTTGAATCGGCGATTGCGCCTCGCCCTCCAACAGCTTCGGGGTGCGCATCCAGATTGTCTTTGGACCGGCTTTCTGGTTGCCACCCTTGGGGTAGAGAATGTCCGAATGGTTTGCGAACCCCGGCAGGTCATGACGCGTTTCGCCAATCGGAAACGGGCCGGTCACCGCATCGTCGAGTTCGGGCGCCGGCAACGTGATGTTCGGAACCGACCCCAAATCGCGGCGCACCATGTGCATCGTGGTGGCCGTAGCGCACAGCGTATCGTCCAGATCGTGCACCGTGACCCGGGTTGTGGCCAGCGTCTTTGTATGGCGCGTCGTCTCTGCGGCCACCCGCAATCCTGTCAGCGGCAGCGGGCGGAGCAAGTCCACAGTCAGCCGTGTCAGCATCTTTTCCGGCCCAACCTCTGTTTCGGCGGCACGAACGATCAGCCCTGCGACCGGGCCCGCATGACAATGATCCGCAGACCACGGCCCGCGTGCGGGATCATTGCCGGCAAAAGCGCCGTCAGCCCGAACGTGGAAATAGGCTTGTTCCTTCAGATCCGGTTTCAACACCACCTAAAACCTCAGACTTTTTCCTGCGTGTGCTTTTTCAACTCGGCCCGCGCCACCTGACGGCGGTGTACCGCATCAGGCCCATCGGCCAACCGTAATGTACGCACATGGGTCCAGGCCGTCGCCAGCGGCGTATCCTGACTGACCCCCTCCCCGCCGAACATCTGAACGGCCTCATCGATGACTTTGAGTGCGACACGCGGGGCCACGACCTTGATCTGGCTGATCCAGGGTGCTGCCGCACGGGCATCGCCCTGATCCATGTACCAAGCAGCCTTCAGGCACAGCAAGCGCGCCATTTCAATCTCCATCCGGCATTCGGCAATGATATCGAAATTGGCCCCGAGTTGCGCCAGTTTCTTGCCGAAGGCTTCGCGCTGCAGCGACCGTTTGCACATCTGTTCCAGCGCCGATTCAGCCTGCCCAATTGCGCGCATACAATGGTGGATACGACCGGGCCCGAGACGGCCTTGCGCGATCTCGAACCCGCGGCCTTCGCCCAACAGGATGCTCTCAGCTGGCACACGGACGTTGGTAAAGCGGATATGCATGTGGCCATGCGGGGCATCATCGTGGCCGTAAACCTGCATCGGGCGTAGAATTTCTATCCCTGGCGCGTCGGCAGGCACAACAATCATCGACTGCCGCTTGTGTTTGGGTTGCTCGTCGCCTGCCGTCTTGACCATGACGATATAGACCTTGCACCGTGGATCACCCGCCCCCGATGACCACCATTTTTCTCCGTTCAGAACAAAATCATCCCCATCCCGCACACAGGACATCGACACGTTCGTGGCATCCGATGACGCCACATCCGGCTCCGTCATCAAATACGCTGACCGGATATCGCCGTTCAGCAGGGGTTTCAGCCACTGCTCTTTCATCTGGTCCGTGCCGTAGCGCTCGAACACTTCCATATTACCGGTATCGGGGGCCGAACAGTTGAACACCTCGGCCCCAAGGGGCGTTTTGCCCATCTCCTCGGCGAAGTAAGCATACTCGACCGTGGTCAAACCAAAGCCCTTGTCGCTGTCGGTCAGCCAGAAGTTCCATAATCCGGCAGCCTTGGCCTTGGTTTTCAGCCCTTCCAGGATTTCAGCCTGACGTTCGGTGTATTGCCAGCGGTCGCCCTTATCGATTTCGGCCTGATATTCTTCTTCCAGCGGCATGATCTCATCCCGGATCATATCTGCCACACGTTGCAGCAGCGCGCGGTTTTCTTCGCGCAGACCGAATGACATGTTCATGAGCTTTCCTCCTCAGGCCCAAAGAGCGGGCTTTACCTTTGAACAGAGAATGACTTAGCTGCCGATAGAATGTCTAGCTGTGTGACGGAACGTCAACTCAATCAAAATGAAATTGCGAGGATGATTCATGGCGCTACTGATCGAAACCGGTCTGACCGACTGGATAAGCGATGATGACATCGCCAGAACGATCCGAAACATACACCCCGGTGCGGATGTGCGCACCCGGGAAACGATTGGAGATGCAAGCGAAATCACCATGGTCGCTGTTGTCGGCCTGAACAACGACCACCCCAAACGGCTGCCGAACCTGCAACTGGTTCAGAAACTGGGCGCAGGCGTCGAAACGATTGTTGGCAACCCGAACCTGCCCGATCACGTCCGTGTCGCACGGCTCAAGCCCGATGCACCGGCGCAAGGTATTGCCGAGTGGTTCGTCGCCTATGTCCTTCACCACCAACGGAACGTGGCCTTTCACGAAGCTGCCCAGCGCAAGGCAGAATGGGTGCCCAAAGCGCCGGTATTCACGCCGGACACCGTAGTGGGCGTTCTGGGCCTGGGCCATATCGGCGCCCGCAGCGCCAAGATGCTGCGCGCCATCGGATTTCAGGTCATGGGATGGAGCCGATCCCCGAAAGAGATCGAGGGTGTCACCTGCCTACATGGCGAGGATGCGCTGCCGACGTTGCTAGGCCAATGCGACCATGTTTGCGCAATTCTGCCGTCCACGCCGCAAACTGTCGGCTTGTTCGATGTGCAGATGCTGGCCGCCATGAAGCCCGGCAGTCAGCTGTTGAACGCAGGGCGTGGTGATCTGATTGACGAAAATGCGCTGATCGAAGCCTTGGACCGTGGAACGCCCGGCCACGCCGTTCTGGACGTAACCAGTACAGAACCCTTACCCTCAGACAGTCCGCTCTGGGCACACCCTGGCGTCACAATCACTCCGCATGTTTCTGGCTGGCACTTAGGTGAAGCATTGGCGGACGTTGCAGAGAATTTCCAACGGTTGTCGGCAGGAAAGCCCTTGCTGCACGAAGTCGACCGCACACGCGGCTACTGAGTCGAAATCAGGGTGTCAGAACCCAGTTCCCGCCGGCATCCCGGCAATTGCGGGTTCTGACTTCGCGTGATTGCTCGGCCCCGGCGGGCACAATGAAATGCTGAAGATGCACGCAATTGTCTCGGACCTCGCGCACCCGAACGGTGCCTTTTGATCCGGTATCATCGTTCGACCAAGTGCGTTCGGTTCCGACCTGAGGCATTTCATCTGTCAACATCGCGTTGGTCGTGGCGTTGACGACACTATAGTCCTCGGGGCTCAACCCCATTTCTGCGATGATTCTCGAAAGTGGCTTGGCCTGTGCCAGTGAAACCGCGCCGATCATAACGGCTGCTGCAAAAAAGGGTGAAATCCAGGCTTTCATGATCTTCTCGCCTTGCTGAAATAAGTTTGGTCACAAGACTATACCGCCGGGGAACGGGGGCCAAGCCCCGCTGGCCGACCTTCAAATAATACCGAACAAACCTATCGCGACTCGGGTGCTAGGACCTCCGGGCCAATCCCCGCATAGTACCCCAAACACGAACCAGAGGCATGAAATGGCACAGCCCACCTATTATGCGCCCACAGGCGGACACCCCGGACAAGACCAACTGTTGACCGACCGCGCCATGTTTACCGACGCCTATGCGGTAATCCCCAAAGGCACCATGCGCGACATTGTCACCAGCAACCTGCCGTTCTGGGAAGGCACCCGGCTTTGGGTCCTGTCCCGCCCCCTCAGCGGGTTTGCCGAGACGTTTTCGCAATACATCATGGAGGTCCAGCCCGGTGGCGGCAGCGACCACCCAGAAACAGACGCCAAGGCGCAGGGTGTTCTCTTTGTGGTCGAAGGCGAGGTGACCCTGACGTTAGGCGGCACTGAGCATGTCCTCGATACCGGCGGTTATGCCTATATCCCGTCCGGATCGGATTGGACCCTGCACAACCGCGCCGAAAAAACCGCTCGATTCCACTGGGTTCGCAAAGCCTATGAAGCCGTTCCGGGCCTGCCTGCACCAGATCCGATCATCACCAACGAACGTGATGTATCCCCCGTCGAGATGCCCGGCACCGAGGGGCGCTGGTCCACAACCCGCTTCACAGATCCGCAGGATCTGCGTCATGACATGCATGTCAATATCGTCAATTTCGAACCCGGCGGCGTGATTCCCTTTGCCGAAACCCATGTCATGGAACACGGTTTGTACGTGCTGGAAGGCAAGGCGGTCTATCGGCTCAATCAGGATTGGGTCGAGGTAGAGGCCGGCGATTACATGTGGTTGCGCGCCTTCTGCCCGCAGGCCTGCTATGCGGGCGGACCTGGTCGCTTTCGCTATCTGCTGTACAAGGATGTGAACCGGCACATGCCGTTGATGTTGTCCAAACGCTAGGCTTTTAAACGCTTTTTTCGGTCAGGGGTTCACAGAAGCGCGTGAATCTGGTGAAATGACAGCGGATTTTAGCACTGGAGATTGTTCAATGGTACTGCGTGTAACGATGCTGGCACTGGCTGCTGCGATTGGTTTGACGGCATTTGATGCAACGCCTGTCGCCGCAAAGGAAGAAACCAAGCAGGTTTCTGTCATGAGCCGTACCTGGGCGGTGACACAGGTTTCGGACGCTCCGGTCGTGTACCGTGCGACGCGCGACAACAACAACCTGAACCCCTTTGGCCCACCGCCGCGCTTGCGCACCATTCAGGCCATAGCCGCCTTTCAGCAAGCGACCGGGTGCAGACCGATCGTGGCCAGCATGTACCAGAACATTTCGGGTCAGTTCTTTTCGCAGGTCAGCTGCAACTGACCATAGGTCACAACGGGCATTGAGCTATTGGCAGCGCGCTGCCATAGCTTGCGCATGAAACTTGCAATCAACGGATTCGGCCGTATTGGCCGCACAATCCTGCGGCAGCTGCTGGCTTTGCCGCAGGATACAGATATTGAGCTGGTTCTGATCAACGACATCGCCCCGCTTGAGACCTGCGCCTACCTGTTCAAATATGACAGCACATTTGGCCCCTACGCCGGAGTAGTAGAACAGGGCGACGCGGCGATCGTCGTCGATGGGCACACAATCCCAATGACACACAGTCCCAATCTGGCACATGTCGATCTGTCCGGCGTCGACGTTCTGATGGATTGCACCGGCGTTGCCCGCACCTCGGATGTGGCCAGTCAGGGCCTGACCGCCGGGGCTCGCAAGGTGCTGATCTCTGGCCCCTCGCCCGCGACCGAAATCACAATCGTTCTGGGGGCCAACGAAGATCAGTTGGGCAACGCTCGCATCGTGTCCAACGCGTCTTGCACAACCAACGGGCTTGCGCCCTTGGTCAAAGTGTTGGACCAGATTGGCGGGATTGCGTCAGCCCATATGACAACAATTCACTGCTATACGAACAGCCAGCCTATGGTGGACGCGCCACGCGGCGATTTGGCCCGTTCGCGCGCGGGCGCGCTGTCTATGGTGCCGACCACGTCAAGCGCCACCCACCTGATCGACGACGTCATGCCGCATCTGGCCGGGCGCATCTCGGGCGCTGCTGTTCGGGTTCCGACGGCCAGTGTATCCGCCATTGATCTGGTGGTGACGCTGGATCGCGGAATGTCACCCGACTTGTTCGAAGCCGAACTGCGCGCAGCCGTCCAGACATCGCCAGTGCTGGGTTGGACAGATCACCCTCTGGTCTCGTCAGACCTGCGTACACGCCCAGAGTCGCTGGTTATAGCGGGACCCGAAACACGCATGGTCGGCGAACATCAGGTCCGTGTTTTCGGCTGGTATGACAATGAATGGGGATTTTCGGCACGCATGCTGAATGTTGCCCGTCTTATGACAGATAGCTGAATTTGCGCGGGCGCAGCGGGCGGGCTTACCCGCGCGCTGCTTGGCCAAACGGGTCACAAGCATCTTTGATGCGCATTGACCGGGCGGGAGCTCCCTATCCGCCTATGATCTCGAACGGAGTGTCAAACCAGAACTCCTCCAGATTAGTCCCCTCACCAATCCGATCAATCACAGCGAATAAGCCGGGCCCGTGCAATGGGGTCAGCACCCCATGCCATGTGCCGCGAAAATAGTTCACACCCTGTCCGGGCTTGGTCACAAATGCCCGCGGATGTCCGGGCCGCCCACCCTCATCCGGGGCCACGACAACCAGAAAGGGCTGGTGTGTCATCGGTATGAATGCCTGACTGCCCTCGGGGTGACGCTCAACCATATCCAGTTGATAGGGCAAGGATCGCGGATTGGCGTTGAACAGGCTGATACCGGCGCGCCCGTCTGTGAAATCCAGTCGCGCCAGATCATGGTAGCGACCACATTGCCCCTGATTGATGATCTTGTCCGGATCACCGGTCACTTCGATGACATCACCGAATGGGGCAAATGCCCTGGCCGTCAAAGGCGCAGTCCCGACTTGCGCGCTCATGAGGGTAAAATGTCCTGCAACCGGAATTCGGCGATCCGCTCGACCTGACGGCAAGCCTCTGCGAATTCGGTGTCTTTATCCTGATCGATCCGCCGTTGAAACGCCTGGAGGATGGACGCTTTGTCGTGATCACGCACGGCGATGATAAACGGAAAACCGAATTTCTCGGTGTATTTCTGGTTCAAGCCCGTGAACATCGCACGCTCATCATCTGTCAGAGCATCCAACCCGGCCGAAGCCTGCTCGGACGTGCTTTCCTGCGTCAGCCGCTTTGCCTGCGCCAGCTTTCCGGCCAGATCCGGGTGCGCGGTCAGGACACCCATCCTTTCGTCCGCAGAGGCGGATCGGAACATGCGGGTCAATGCACTGTGCAGCCCTCCGGCCTTGTCATGCGCCGGCCCCAATTCCAACTCATACGCCCGTTCGGCAATCCAGGCGGAATGCTCGAAGATGCCACCATACGCCGCCACGAACGCATCGCGATTCATCTGGGCAGGTTTCGGATGCGGCACCGCCGGATGGTGTTCGGCCCAGTGCTCGGCGATCTGCAACCGTGTTGCAAACCAGACATCGGAAAAGCCGCGCGCGTATTCCAGAAACCGTTTCAACGCCATCACCCGGCCCGGTCGTCCGATCAGGCGGCAGTGCAAGCCAATCGACAGCATCTTGGGCGCTCCGCCCTCGCCCTCGGCGTAAAGTGCGTCAAAGCTGTCCTTGAGGTAAGAATAGAACTGGTCACCCGCGTTGAAGCCTTGCGGCGTGGCAAAGCGCATGTCGTTGCAATCCAGTGTATAGGGCACGATCAACTGATCCCGCCCACCGGTCTGCATCCAGTACGGCAAGTCGTCCGCATATGTGTCGGCCACATAGGCAAAACCACCCTCTTCTGCCACCAGACGAGCGGTGTTTTCCGAACAGCGCCCCGTGTACCAACCGCGCGGACGTTCCCCGACAACTTCGGTATGTAGGCGGATCGCCTCGGCAATCTGTGCGCGCTCTTCGTCTTCGGGCATGTCTTTGTGTTCGACCCATTTCAGGCCGTGGCTGGCAATCTCCCAGCCCGCAGCCTTCATCGCGGCCACCTGATCCGGCGAGCGGGCCAGAGCAGTCGCGACACCGTAGACCGTGATCGGCAGATCCTGCATCAACCGGTGCAACCTCCAGAATCCGGCGCGCGCGCCGTACTCATAGATCGACTCCATGTTCCAATGGCGCTGGCCTGGCCATTGCGCGGCCCCCACGATTTCGGACAGAAACGCCTCGGACGCTGCATCGCCGTGCAGAACACAGTTCTCGCCGCCCTCTTCGTAGTTCAGCACGATCTGAACGGCCAGCTTTGCACCGCCTGGCCATTGGGCGTCTGGCGGGTTGGCACCGTAGCCAATCATGTCACGAGGATAGCGAGGGGGCTGCATGGCATCTTCCATTCTTGAACTTTTGAATAGCTTTACCTCAGAAACGCGCCGATGATTATCAAATCAATCCGAACGCTGTTTCCGGTTCTTTCGGCATTTCCACTGTTTCGGACTTTGCGCCACACTGTGACAAAGCAAAAGACAAATCAAAGGAGAGACCTGTGGCTGGCTATCTGACGACCCATGTTCTGGACACTGCACGCGGCTGCCCGGCTGAAGGGTTGAAAATCGCACTCTATCGGGTGTCGGGGAACTCCCATCGCAAAATCGCCGAGATGGAGACCAATTCGGATGGGCGCACAGACAGCCCGATCTTGCCACAAGACTCGTTCAAAACTGGCACTTACGAGCTGGTTTTCTTCGCAGGAGACTATCTGCGCGCCTCAGGTCAAGCTGCTGAGGACCCGCTGTTTCTTGATCAGGTGCCGCTCCGGTTTGGCATGTCTGATGCCGACGCACATTATCACGTGCCTCTGCTGCTTTCCCCTTACGGCTATTCGACCTACCGGGGCAGTTGAACCGCGGGATGGGGTTGCCGCTAAGCGGCAGCTTTATGTGTCAGCAGTTTCCGACCCACGCACGACCTTGCCGATCCGCGCAATCATGAAATCCATGAACAAACGCGCCTTGGGGTCCTGATGGCGGCGATGTGTGTATAGGCAGGCCATTTGAACAGACACCGGCGGCGTTTCGATCGCAACGGGGACCAGACGCCCCGAACTGAGGTGTTCGGCCACTTCAAAAACCGGTTTCATAGCGATCCCCTGCCCCGACAGCGCCCAGTCAGTCAGCACGTCACCGTCGTCACATTCGAACCGGCCAGAGACTGCGAACCGCTTGGGACCGTCGGGCGTTTCCAATTGCCACTGAAACTCGGTCGCGCCGGGAAACCTCAGGTTCAGGCATTCATGGCGCTGGGAAACGAGGTCCGCGCCCGTTGCAGGCATGCCCCTGCGTTCAACATAGGCCGGAGCGGCACAAAGCACGCGCTGGCAGTCGGCGATCTTTCGAATACGCAGAGTACTATCTTCAGGCTGGCCGATGAAAAATGCCAGGTCCAAACCTTCGGTCGTCAGGTCAACGGATCTGTCCGTCAACCGCAAGCGTACGTCGATCTCGGGATATTCCGCAAGGAAATCAGGTACGTGTGGCGCCAAAACCCTGCGCCCGACCCCTAGTGGAGCAGCCACAAACAACGATCCACGCGGCGCTTCGGTCAGGTGGACGACCTGCGCTTCGGCATCGTCAACCGCATCCAGAACAGCCACGGCACCGGGATAGAATGCCCGCCCCTGCTCTGTCGGGCTGAGGTTGCGCGTCGTTCTTTGAAACAGGCGCACGCCCAGATGATCTTCCAGCTGAGATATCCGCGCCGACGTCACCGCTGGCGAGATTCGCAAGTCTCGCCCTGCAGCGGACATGCTGCCAAGGTCGTAAACCCTGACAAAGGTGCGGATGTTGTCTAGATAGGACATCTTTTCGTTTTTTTTGATACAGTTTGACAATATCAGGGAATACCGAAGAAAGTGCCCTTTGCCTAGTGTGACGGCAACCAATCGGAGAGCTTTCTCATGTACGACTTCGCCGTGTTCTGGGACTGGATGGCTTTTGCCGTGCGCTGGCTGCACGTTATTACCGCCATTGCCTGGATCGGATCCTCATTTTATTTCATCGCACTGGACCTTGGTCTGAACCGCGACATCCCCGGCCCGGCGGATGGCGAGGAATGGCAAGTACATGGCGGCGGCTTTTACCACATTCAGAAATACCTAGTTGCGCCCGAACGGATGCCGGAACACCTGGTTTGGTTCAAATGGGAAAGCTACGCGACCTGGCTCAGCGGGGCCGGATTGCTGATGATCGTGTACTGGGTCGGTGGAGAATTGTATCTGATCGACGCGCAGAAAGCCGATCTTGCGTTGTGGCAAGGCATCCTGATCTCGGCCGCCTCGCTAACAGTTGGTTGGCTGATCTATGATTTCCTGTGCAAATCAGGTCTGGGTGAACGTCCGACCCTTCTGATGGTGCTTCTGTTCGTGCTGCTGGTTGTTATGGGCTGGGGTTACAATCAGGTTTTCACCGGTCGCGCCATGATGCTGCATCTGGGGGCATTCACTGCTACGATCATGACAGCCAATGTGTTCTTCATCATCATGCCGAACCAACGCATCGTGGTCGACGATCTGAAGAACGGCCGCACACCTGATCCAAAATACGGCAAAATCGCCAAGCTACGGTCGACGCATAACAACTATCTGACTTTGCCGGTCGTGTTCCTGATGCTGTCGAACCATTACCCGCTGGCCTTTGCGACGGAATACAACTGGATCATCGCGGCGCTGGTCTTCCTGATGGGCGTGACCATCCGGCACTATTTCAACACACGCCACGCACGGGCAGGCGATCCGACCTGGACGTGGCTGGTCACAGCACTGTTGTTCATCGCTATCATGTGGTTGTCTACCGCCCCTATGTACAAACCTCTGGAGGAGGCCGAAGCACAGCCGCTGACACCATTTGAACAGAAATATGCCGCCGCCGATGGATTTGAAGAGGCCCATGACGTCGTTCTTGGACGCTGTTCGATGTGCCACGCACGCGAACCGGTGTGGGAGGGCATTTTGTGGGCGCCAAAGGGCGTATTGCTGGAAACTGAAGGCGACATTGCCCGCAACGCCCAGCAAATCTATCTGCAGGCGGGGGTCAGCCATGCGATGCCCCCCGCAAACGTCACCTACATGGAGCCCGAGGACCGAGAAGCAATCATCCGCTGGTTTCGCAACGCAGGTTCCTGATCCCGAGACCGATCAATCACACAGGTCGCAAAATTCAGGCGACGCTGGATTTAGTCTTTTCCTGCAAGGACTCTGATGCTCTAACATGAATGTAATCAGCCGTTGCTTTGCAAAAAACGGCAAATGTGATTTCGAGTTGGGGCAGTTGGAGCTATCAGATGCCGGGGAGCAGGCCGCGCGCCTTTTTGAAGAGATGCCTTCTCGGCGCGATTGCAATGACCCTGCCGACCGCATTGGCCGCGCTGGAAACCACCTTAACAGCTCCGGGTGCTTCAAAAGAGCTTGTCGAGCGGATGGAGGAAACCTCCTCAGTTACGACGGCCGAATCTCGCGGGCTGGACACGCCGCTTGAGATCTTGTCGGCGGCGCTTTCGGATTATCGCACTCTCGTCCAAATTCTTTATGACGAAGGGTATTTCAGCCCAGTCGTAAGCATCAAACTGGACGGAAAAGAAGCAGCTGAGATCAGCTCGCTCAGCGTACCGACGCAGATCAATCGCGCGGTAATCACGGTCAACACCGGCCCCAAGTTCACCTTTGGCGAAGCCATCGTACAACCGATAACGCCCGAAACAGTTCTGCCCGAGGAGTTTGCGGTCGGCAAACTCGCGACCACCGGCGCGATCCAACAAGCCGCGTCCGCGGGTGTGCAGGGTTGGCGCAACGCGGGTCATGCCAAGGCCGAAGTCGAAGGCCAGAAAGTCATTGCCCGCCATGCCGAGGCCAAGCTGGATGCCGAGATCGACCTTACCCCCGGCCCGCGCCTGAGATTTGGCAAAATGATCATCAAGGGCGACACCGATGTGCGCCACCGGTCAATAGAAAAGATCGCCGGGTTTCCGGCAGGCGAAGTATATTCGCCCGAGAAAATCCAGAAGGTCGGCACTCGGTTGCGGCGGACCGGGACCTTCAACGTTGTTTCGATTGAAGAGAGGGACACTCCGAACCCGGACGGCACATTGGATTTCGACGCGACGTTTGAAGATTTACCCAAGCGCCGACTGACCTTTGGCGCCGAGATCGCGTCGCGCGACGGGGTAGACGTGACCGCGACCTGGACGCATCGCAACGTATTCCGGCGTGCCGAACGCCTGCGGTTCGAGGCGGCAGTCCGTAATATCGGCGGTGCCGAGGATATCGACGGCCGGATCGGCTTGCGTCTGGATCAGCCCGACCGACTTGGTCCCGATGACAACACTTTCTGGAACGCGCTTCTGGAACGGCGCAACACAGAAAACTACAATGTCACCGTTGCGTCGCTGGCCTACGGTGCCCGGCGCACGTTCTCTGATCGTCTATATGCCGAAGCCTCAGCCGGGTTTCAGTGGTCCAGCGCGGACGACGCCTATGGCGATGACCGCAGGTTCCGATATTTCATCCTTCCGTTGCGTTCGGAATGGGACGAGCGCGACAGTAAGGTCAGCGCAACGCGCGGCTTTTATCTGGACGCGCAGATCACGCCCTTTGCTGGTCTGTCCGAAACCGAAAGCGGCATACGCATGTTTTTTGACGGGCGCGGCTATACCAGCCTCGGAACCGGTGGACGGCTGGTTTTGGCCGGTCGCGTACAGCTTGGATCAGTGCTTGGGCCGTCGCCGGACGGTGTAACACCAGACTTCCTGTTTTTCTCGGGCGGTGCCGGAACGGTTCGGGGCCAACCCTACGAGAGTCTTGGCATCCCAGTCGGCACCGGGATCGCAGGCGGCAAATCTTTCCTTGGTCTTTCCGCAGAGGTGCGCGGCAAAGTCACCGAAGCCATATCTCTGGTCGGGTTTTATGACTACGGTACGGTGGACACATCCTCATTCATCGGCAGCGGTGCAGAATATCACGCAGGTGCCGGGCTTGGGGTTCGGTATGATCTGGGCGGATTTGGTCCGTTGCGGCTGGATCTGGCCGTTCCAGTGCAGGGTGACACCGGCGACGGCTTGCAGTTTTATATCGGGATCGGACAGGCATTTTGATTGGACGTCGCGCATATCCGTTATTGTTTTCGGGGCTGATGCTGTCTGCCCCTCTGCCACTTGCCGCGCAGGAGGGAGGCGGCAGCATGCTGGAGAACTTCCTGCAGGATACGCTCTCTGGCGACGACCAAAACGTGACCGTAAAGGGCCTGCAAGGCGCGTTGAGCGCGCGCGCGACGATTGAAGAGATCACAGTTGCCGATGATGAAGGTGTTTGGCTGACCATAAAGGACGCCGAACTTGACTGGAACCGTCTGGCACTGATCCGCGGCCGGTTTTCGGTCAACTCTCTGACCGCGCAGGAAATCGATATTGCCCGCGCACCGGGAACAACGACCAAGGAAGAACCGCCCGCTTCGGCGGAAACGCAACCGTTTCAACTGCCCGAACTGCCAGTTTCCGTCGAAATCGGTGAAATCCGGGTGGATGAGCTGTCTCTTGGTGAGCCGCTGATCGGTGTCGCTGCTGATCTGAGCGTGACAGGCAACCTGTCGCTGGCAGATGGGGCGCTGGACACCAATCTGGACGTGATCCGACTGGACCGCGCAGGGGATGAGATCAAGCTGGCGGCCGGGTTCCAGAACTCAACAAGTGAGATCAATCTGGATTTACAGGTGAACGAAGCCTCTGGTGGTCTGATTTCAACCGCGTTGAAAATCCCCGACAGCCCGCCGATCGGCCTGACAGCCAAGGGCGCGGGTCCTCTGACGGACTTTACCGCTGATATCGGGCTGAGCAGCGACAATCAGATGCGCGTCACCGGACAGGTTCAACTCCAGGCGGCCGAGGGCGGAGCAGCCGACGGCATCGCGTTCACCGCGGATCTGAATGGCGATCTGACCCCTTTCCTGGGACCGGATGTCGATCCCTTCTTTGGCCCAAAATCGCGGCTTTTTGTGAATGGCCAGACCAAGCCCGAAGGCGCTTTGGATATCTCGGATCTGGAGCTCACCACGCAGGCGCTGGACCTGAAGGGTGAGTTGCAGCTGGGCGAAGGCAGCACTTTGCAACTGGCCGCGCTGCAAGGGCGCATCACCCCGCCAGATGGGGAGGCCGTCGTACTGCCGGTGGCAGGAGGCGACACATCGCTCAAGGCGGCACAGATTTCGGCGCTGTTTGACCGCCAGAACGGCAACCTTTGGGATCTGAGCCTGACGGCTAACGAATTCGCGTCTCCGCAGGCAAAGCTGGGTGATGCCCGGATCACTGCGCAGGGCACTCTGGATCAGGGCGAGGTTCTGACTGTCGATGGTGACGTACAAATCGCGGTCGGCGGGATAGATATGGCCGATGACGCGCTGACCACGGCCTTGGGCGATCGCATCACACTTGATGGCCAGTTCGACTATAGCAGCGACCAGTCACTGAACCTGTCGGGGTTCGAGCTTGTGGGCTCTGACTACACTCTGGCACTGGACGCGCTGATTGCCGGTTTGACCAGCGGCTTGACGGTCGACGGAACGGCCAAGCTGGACGCGACCGACCTGTCGCGCTTTTCGGAACTCGCCAAGCTGGATCTTGGTGGGCAGGTCTCGGCCAGCGTGACCGGAAAAGGTTCACCGCTGGAACGCAGCTTTGACGGCAAAGTCATGGTTCAGGGCCGCGACTTGTCTACTGGCCGTGATGATATCGACCCCGTGATTGCCGGCGAGACCACAATCACGCTGGACGCCAGCCGCGGCACGGACGGCATAACTATCCGTGAATTCGATCTGGACAGTGAGGCCGCCAAAGCCGTGGCCAGCGGTGTTGTGACCACCCCGGATGGCAACCTGACAATTGAAGGGCAAGCGCGCGTCAACGCATCGGATTTGTCGGTCTTCTCTGGCTTGGCAAAACGCGACCTTGGCGGTTCCCTACAGGCGACCGTGAACGGTACAGGCACGGTACAAACGCTGGAATTTGACGGCACGGCCAGCGTGACAGGTCAGAACATCAAGACTGGTATGGCCGATATCGACCCTCTGCTGACCGGCAGAACCGAGATCGAATGGGACGGTGCCAGAACCGCAGACAGTATCGACATCCGCAGCGCCTCGGTGAATGGCCGCGCTCTTAGCGCACAGGTTCAGGCGACCGTAAACGACCCCGCCGGAGATCTGTCGGTAGATGGCCAAGCGCAGTTGAATGTGCCGAACCTGTCCCTGTTTTCCGGGTTGGTCGGGCGTGATCTCGCCGGTTCGATCGCGGCGAACGTGCAGGGCAATGGCACAGTATCCACCCGGGCATTCGATGTTCAGGGCAACCTTGATGCCAACGACATCCAAACCGGCATCGAGGCCGTGGACAAGCTGATCCAGGGCCAGACGACCTTGTCCATAGATGCCCAGAATGGGGAAGATGGCCTTAGCATTCAAACGTTCCGCCTGAACGGAACGGCCATAACCGCGACAGCTTCGGGTAAGCTGGACCGTCAAGCGGGCGGGCTGGATTTCTCGGTCAAATTGGACGATCTGGCGCGGGTGTTGAACACGATGTCCGGTCCTCTGACGTTGGATGGAAACGTTGCCCCGACATCCAAGGGCGTGGAAGGCACGGTCAACCTGAATGGCCCCGACAGCTCATACGCCAAGCTTGCCGGGACGGTGGACAGCGATGGGTCGGCGGATCTGGATTTTGACGCCAAGTTCAACCGGATCGAGCGTTTTTTGCCTGAATTTCCCGGTACCGTAGCCGCCAATGGCAGCGCCAAGCGCAACAAGGGTGTTTGGACTATCGACGCAACGGCCGACGGACCCGCAGATATCAAAAGCAACGTCTCGGGAACGTTTGACGAAAGCACCGGTGAAGCCGACATGAAGGCAGTCGGCGGCGTCAATCTTGGCATCGCCAACATCTTTATCACGCCCAACAAGATCGAAGGCAGCGCCCGTTATGACCTGACATTGTCGGGTAAACCCGCGCTGGAATCTCTGTCCGGTTCGATCACCACTTCCGGTACGTCGCTGGCAATTCCCGGCGCGGGACAAACGATCACAGGCATCAGCGGATCGGTCCAACTTGCAAACAGCCGCGCCACTATTTCCCTGAGTGGCGGACCACGAGCAGGCGGCAATTTTACCGTCAGTGGGCCAGTAGACCTTACGCCACCATTCAATGCCAATATCACGACTGCCCTTAACAGCCTCGTACTGACCGATCAGTTGCTGTATGAAACCACGCTGAACGGACAAATTGCTATGACCGGGGCGCTGGCGGGTAACAGCTCGATCGCTGGACAGATCACGTTTGGCGAAACCAATATCAACCTCGCGGCTGCATCAGGTGCCGTGGGGGCGGCACCCATTCCGGACATCGTGCACGTAAACGAAAGTCAGGCGGGCTATGTCACCCGTGAGCGCGCTGGTCTGGTCGAAAAAGAAGGCGCAGGCAAAAGCGCTTCACGTATCGCGCTGGACGTCAGTCTTTTGGCGCCCAAGGCCGTGTTTGTCCGCGGGCGTGGTGTCAACGCAGAGCTGGGAGGAAAAATCCACATCGGCGGCACCACTACCTCGGTCATTCCATCCGGTCAGATCGAGCTGATCCGTGGTAATTTTGACATTCTTGGCCGCAGACTGGCACTGACCAAAGGCATTGTTACGCTGCAGGGGGACCTGACGCCCTATATCGAGTTCGAATCCTCGACCAGCACCTCTGATGGTACGGCAACGATCGAGATCGCCGGACCACTGGACTCGCCCGAGGTCAACGTCTTTTCCGACCCGGAGCGCCCGGCCGAGGAAGCTTTGGCCATGCTGCTGTTCGGTAATCGCTTCTCAGAGTTGTCACCGTTCGTAATCGCTCAGATGGCGGCCTCGCTGGCGCAACTCAGCGGCGCTGGCGGAGACACGACCAAAGGCCTGCGCGAGTCTACGGGCGTCGACACCGTGGACATCGGCGTGTCCGACGGTGGCGCGGGCCGGCTCGGCGCCGGAGCGTATCTGAGCGACAACCTCTACACCGATTTCACCGTCAACACAGAAGGCGACACCGAGGTGAACCTGAACCTGGACGTTACCGACAGTTTCACTGTGAAAGGCACTGTAGATGGACGGGGTGAGACTGGTGTTGGGGTCTTTTTTTCGCGCGACTACTAAGCAGGCCTCAGTTCACTTTCTGCGGATGCCGATCGGGTGTCCGACCTCTGGGGCCGGGTCGATCGCCGCATGATCCCTCACCATGCTCTGAAGACGCGCGACGGCCCAGTCCGGATAGGGAACCGACCGGCCGGTCGTATGGCTGACATTCATGAACAACGCTTCCTGAGTGGCGCAGATAGTACCGTCTTTTTCAGACACCATCTGTGCGAAATAGTGGCCGCGTTTGTGATCTGCGTCCAGCATCCGAAACCGGATGCTAAAGGCCTCACCCTCAAGTATTTCGCGCAGGAAATTCATGTGGGATTGCAAAATGTAAGGTCCCTGCCCCATCGCATTTACCTGCGCCTCACCCAGCCCAAGATGATCCACCATCAACAGCTCCAGCGCATTGTCGAAGGCGACGCCGTAATAGCCCACGTTCATGTGACCGTTATAATCAATCCACTCGGGGCGCGCCTTGAACCCGCGGAAAACAAGCGGGGCGTCATAGGGTCCGTCATGACCGGCCAGCGTTTCAGGCGACGGTTGCATCAGGTGCTCCTTCTTGCGTTTCAAAAATAGCGACAGCGCGGATGAATCCAGCTGAAGCCCCTTTGATCTTGAACGGGAAACAGGAAATCTCGAACCCAGTCGGCGGCAAGGTTTCAAGGTTCGTCAGTTTTTCCATGTGACAATAGCCAACCTCCATCGAGGCCCGGTGCCCTTCCCAAATAATCGATGCATCTTGCGTTTCAGCATATTCCTGCGCGGTCATTGGAAACGGTGCGTCCCAACTCCAGGCGTCGGTTCCTGTCACGCGCACCCCGCGTTTGGTCAGATACAGCGTTGCCTCGCGCCCTATGCCGCATCCTTTGGCCAGATAGTCCGGATGCCCATAACGCGTGCCAGCCGAGGTATTCACGACCACGATATCCAACGGCTGCAATTCGTGACCAATCCGTTTCAACTCGGCTTCGACATCGGCAGCGGTCGCCACATAACCATCGTCGAAATGGCGAAAATCCAGTTTCACGCCGGGGTTCATGCACCATTCCAGCGGCACCTCGTCGATGGTGATCGCCCTCTCACCTTTGTTCATGGTCGAATGGTGATGGTAAGGCGCGTCCAGATGGGTGCCATTGTGCGTGGCGATCTGAAGGCGTTCGATGGCCCAGCCCTCACCGCCGGGCAGGTCATCTTTCTGCAGGCCCGGAAAAAAGGACATGACTTGTTCGGCGGTCTGGTCATGGGCCAGATATTCGATTTCGGGTAACATGATCGGCGGATCCGACACGATGCCGGTTTCCAACGGAACTGACAGATCGACGAAGCGGCGCGCCATGTAAAACTCCTCCACCAAGAACGGTGACAGGGTTGGCCGCAGGTAAGCTGCTGTCAAGGAAAGAAAAAGGCGACCCAATGGGCCGCCTTTCCAAGACTGTATGTGACGGATTCACTCGGCCGCGATGGCGTCTTCGATCTTTTCGACGCGAATGGCCGAGAACTTGAACTCGGGGATCTTGCCGTAAGGGTCGATGGCCGAGTTGGTCAGAATGTTCGCCGCCGCCTCGACATAGGCGAACGGGATGAACACCATATCTTCGGCGATCGCCCGGTCGGCTCGAACCATGATCTCGATCGAGCCACGACGGGTGGTGAGACGGATCATTTCGCCCGGCTCGATCCCCATCAGCTTCAGCTGGCGCGGGTTCATCGAACAGTTTGCTTCCGGTTCCACAGCATCCAGAACGTTGGACCGGCGAGTCATCGACCCGGTGTGCCAGTGTTCCAGCTGACGGCCGGTTGTTGCAATCATCGGGTATTCCTCATCCGGCGCTTCATCCGGCGGGATGACACTGGCCGGGGTGAACTTGGCCCGTCCGTCTGTCCGCGGGAAGCCATCACCGAACACGATCGCCTGTCCCGGATCGGTTTCACTGAGCGACGGATAGGTGATCGTCTCGGTCTCAAGCCGCTCCCAGGTGATGTTGTCGAGTGACGCCATAGTCAGCTTCATCTCATCAAACACCTGGCTTACATCGGTGTAATCCCAGTTCAGCCCGATGCGCTGCGCAAGCTCAACGGTGATTTTCCAGTCCTCACGCGCCTCACCCGGAGGTGCCACAGCCGGACGCACACGCTGAACCTGACGGTTGGTGTTCGACACGGTGCCGTTCTTTTCATACAACGCCGAGGCAGGCAGGATGATGTCGGCATAGTTGGCCGTTTCGGTCAGGAAGATATCCTGCACGATCATCAGCTCCAACTTTGCCAAAGCTTCCCGTGCGTGACCAACATCAGGGTCGGACATAGCCGGGTTTTCACCCTGAATATACATGCCCTTGATGTTACCCGCGTAGGCCTGATCAATGATCTCGGTGACGGTCAAGCCCTTCTCGTTAGAGAAGTCATCCGAGTTCCAGACGTTGTTGAATTTGGCCCGAATGCCGTCATCCATAACCGACTGATAATCTGGCAGGAACATCGGGATCAGACCCGCGTCAGACGCGCCCTGCACGTTGTTCTGGCCACGCAGCGGGTGCAGACCCGCGCCGGGTTTACCAACATTGCCGGTCATCAATGCCAGCGAGATCAGGCATCGCGAGTTATCGGTGCCGTGAATGTGCTGACTGACGCCCATACCCCAGAAGATCAGACCAGCCTTAGCCTGCGCGAAGGTACGCGCGACACGGCGCAGCTGTTCTGGCTCAATGCCACAAATGGGCGCCATTGCCTCGGGCGTGAAGGCGCGCAGATGCTCTTTTTCGGCTTCCCAGTTCTCGGTCCAGCGGTGGATGTACTGGCTGTCGTACAGTTCCTCTTCGACGATCACGTTCATGATCGCGTTGAGCATCGAAACATCGGCACCGGGGCGGAACTGCAGCATTTCGTCTGCGAACTTGCGCATACCGACGCCGCGCGGGTCCATCACGATCAGCTTGCCACCGCGCTTGGTGAACTGCTTGAAGTAGGTTGCCGCCACGGGGTGGTTTTCGATTGGGTTGGCCCCGATGATGATAACCACATCCGAGTTCTCGACCTCGTTAAAGGTGGCCGTCACCGCGCCTGAGCCCACGTTCTCGATCAGCGCCGCCACGGACGAGGCATGGCACAGACGGGTGCAGTGGTCGACGTTGTTGTGCTTGAAGCCCTGACGAATGAACTTCTGGAAAAGATAAGCTTCTTCGTTGGTGCATTTGGCCGAACCAAAGCCAGCAACGTTGCGCGGATCTTCATCACGCAGCGCCTTCAGCTTGGTGGCCGCCAGATCCATTGCCTCTTCCCAAGTCGTCTCGCGGAAATGAGTGCCCAGATTGCCCGGATCGACATTCAACCCTTTTGCAGGCGCATCCTCACGCCGGATCAGCGGTTTGGTCAGGCGGTGTGGGTGGTGGATATAGTCGAAACCAAAGCGGCCTTTGACGCATAAGCGGCCTTCGTTGGCCGGGCCGTTGATGCCCTCGACATACTTGACCTTGCCGTCCTTGACCTTCAGCGAGACTTTGCAGCCGACGCCGCAGAACGGGCAGACGCTTTCGGTCTCGGAATCGTAGTCTTTGCTGTCGCCCTGCTGCTTTTCGTCCAACACAGTGGCTGGCATCAACGCACCGGTCGGGCAGGCTTGAACACATTCACCACAGGCGACACAGGTCGAATCCCCCATCGGGTCGTTCTGGTCAAACACCACCTGCGCGGTGTGTCCGCGACCGGCCATGCCGATCACGTCATTGACCTGCACGTCGCGACAAGCACGGACACAAAGGTTGCAGTTGATGCAGGCGTCCAGATTGACGCGCATTGCAACGTGGCTGTCATCCAGCAGAGGGATCTTCTCGGCCTCTTTCGCCGGGAAACGGCTGTCGCTGACATCGTTCAGCTTGGCCATATCCCAGAAGTGGCTGGATTTATCGTGCGCCTCTTCGGGTTGGTCGGCGACCAGCAATTCCATGACCATTGCGCGCGATTTCTCGGCCCTGTCGCTATCGGTTATTACCACCATTCCGTCCGCAGCCGGACGGATGCACGAGGCGACCAGAGTGCGCTCGCCTTCCACCTCGACCATACAGGCGCGGCAATTGCCGTCCGGTTTGTAACCCGGCTGCGGCTTGTGGCAGAGGTGCGGAATGGTAAATCCCTGCCCCTTGGCGGCTTCCCAGATGGTCCACCCTTCGGGCACGGTGACGTCATCGCCGTTCAGGTTGAAGGTGACGGTCTTGGTTGGGCTTGCATCAAGCATGGCTATGTCTCCCTCAGATTTCGTCGGCGAAGTGTTTCATGACTAGGCGGATCGGGTTCGGGGCCGCCTGCCCCAGACCGCAGATCGAGGCATCGCCCATGACCTGGCACAGATCTTCCAGAAGATCCTGATCCCACTTGTCAGCCTGCATCAGCTTCACAGCCTTTTCGCAGCCCGCCCGGCAAGGCGTGCACTGGCCACAGCTCTCATCTTCGAAGAAGCGCAGCATGTTCAGCGCGGCATCGCGTGCGGTGTCCTGATCGGACAGAACCACCACAGCGGCTGATCCAATAAAGGTGCCATGTGGCTGCAGCGTGTCAAAGTCCAATGGGATATCGTCCATCGACGCAGGCAGCAGACCCGAGGACGGACCGCCGGGCTGATACGCCTTGAAGGTCTGACCTTCGATCATGCCGCCAGCGGCCTCAATCACGTCCAAAATGGTCGAACCCGCCGGCAGCAGGTAAACACCCGGCTTGGCCACCCGCCCCGAGATTGAATAGCTGCGCAGGCCCTTGCGACCATTTTTTTCGACAGAGTTCAGAATCTGCGGCCCTTCGCGGCAGATCTTCGAGACCCAATACAGCGTCTCGACATTGTGCACCAAGGTCGGACGATTAAAGACCCCAACCTGCGCCACAAACGGAGGACGGTGGCGCGGCAGGCCCTTCTTACCCTCGATCGACTCGATCATCGCGGATTCTTCACCGCAAATATATGCACCGGCACCCCGGCGTAAGTCGATGTAACCTTTTTCGACGATTCCGGCCTCTTCCAGCGCGGCGATCTCGCGGGCCAGGATTTCCAAAACCGCCGGGTATTCGTCGCGCATATAGATGAAGCAGGTCTCGGCCTCGACCGCCCAGGCGGCGATCAGCATACCTTCAAGGAAGACATGCGGCGTGCGCTCCAGATAATAGCGATCCTTGAACGTGCCGGGTTCGCCTTCGTCCCCGTTCACGGCCAGATAACGCGTGCCTTCGTTCATGCGAACAAAGCCCCACTTCTTGCCGGACGGGAAGCCAGCACCACCCAGACCGCGCAGGCCTGAGGACAGAACGTCTTCTTGTACTTTCTCCCAATCGCCGCCCTCGCGCAGTTCTTTCAGCTTGGCGTAACCGCCGTTTGCCTCATAGGCGGCAAAGGTTTCGTAATCGGGCAGATGGGCGTGAGTATCACCGGCGGCAATTGCGGCCTGCACCTTTTCCGGGGTCGCATGGTCGATGTGGTTGTGACCAATCTCAAGCACCGGGGCCGTATCGCAACGCCCCATGCAGGGCGCGCGCACCACACGCACTTCGGATGCGTCCAAGCCATCTTCCAGCGCCTTCTGCAACTGCTGGGCACCGGCCATTTCGCAGGACAGAGAATCACAGACACGGATCGTCAGCGCGGGCGGAGGCGTCTCGTCTTCTTTCACCACGTCGAAATGGGCGTAAAACGTCGCGGTCTCATAGATCTCTGCCTGACCGATCCGCATCTCAATCGCCAGCGCGGCGATGTGATCAGCGCTGATATGGCCGTGCTCATCCTGAATCAAATGCAGAAACTCGATCAGCAGGTCGCGGCGGCGCGGGCGGTCGCCCAACAGGCGCGCAATCTCGGTCTGCGCCTCATCCGTGAACTGACGGCCTTTGGGCGTGTGCCGCCCTTTGCCTTTACCTGACTTCCAGACGCCCTTGGGTGCGCCTGATGGCTTGGTATCTAATGGTGCCATGATGCCCTCCGATTAAGGCTCCGTGTCTCATCAGAATAGCATATCGTCAAATCTCTTATCGCTATCGCACGATAACGACACCTTATCACCGCAAAGACGTCACCACAGCACGCAAAGCCCCGACCGTTGGCAATTCCGGGTCTCGGCTTAAGGTGGCCAGACAAATCGGTTTACTTACAACAGGATCGACCAGAGGCAGCACACGCGTCCCCTTAAGATCGCCCAGCGCCCGAACAAGAACGCGAGGGACTACGGTAGCCGCCAGACCCTCGCGCGCCATGACCATTGAGGCGGTGAAGCCACTGGTTTCGGCCACCACTTGGGGATGGAGTCCCTGCTCAGCGAAGATGCGGTCCAGAATGCGACGGTTCTGCATCTGCGGCTCAAGCAGGCTGAGTGGAAACTCGGCGACCTGTGTCCACGGGATCGGCCCGGTTTCTTCGGTCATATGCGACGGGATCAACAGCACGTAAGTCTCTTCGTACAATGGCTGAACCTGCCGCAGGTCGGTGCCAATGCTGTCGCCATAGGTGATACCCGCATCCAGACTACCCTCATCCAACCGGTGTTGAATGGACGAGGCCGACATGGTTTCGATCCGTGTGACAACGCGCGGATGCGCCCGATGCAGCCGCTTGATCAGCCGTCCGGTGAAGGCAATCGCGGTTGGGATTACGCCCAGTTTGAGTGTCCCGGTAATCTCACCCTTTGAGGCCAGAACCTGCTGTTCCAGCGCCTTTGTCTCATCCAGAATGCGCCGCGCGCGCTGGACGATCATCTCACCTTCTTCAGTCAGACCCTGAAACCTGTTGGCGCGGCGCACGATTGAGACACCCAGCCGGTCCTCGAGATTCCGAATACGCATGGAAAACGCTGGCTGAGAAATTCCGCATTCCTCGGCTGCTTTGGCAAAATGGCGATGCCGGGCCAAGGCGCTAAGCAATTGCAGGTCGCGGATTTCGATCATGTTTCGGTATCCCAAGGTGAGGCCAGAAACCCAGATTAGCGGCTTTTACGTTGGGGGAAAGCGATGCGTTCAGGTCAAAGACAAGGCATAGACATTGTTGAGATAGCCCTGGTCTGCAATCCGGAACTGGGTCTCGCCAATCTGTACAAACCCATTGGCCAGATAGAAGGCGATGGCCGGATCGTTTTCTGCATTGGTAGTCAACCAGACGGAATCGGTCCGTTGCTCTCGGCAATGCGACAGCGCTGCCGCAAGCAGGCGCGTGCCGATCCCTTTGCCGTGATGACGCGGCTGAACATAGAACGTCGAAATTTCCATACCCGACCACCCCGCGATAGGGGCATCACAGACCGGAGAGACGCGAATGAACCCGTCGATCCCCTGTGAATTATTCGACACCAGAATGAACTCTTCCGGATCGCTGATCAGGGCACCGATACGCGCTGGCGTGAACTCGGTCAGCGCGTAATCCGCGAAAAAACCGCTAACCCCACGTTTGAGATAGGTGCCAATCCAGACTTCAATCGAGATCGCAGCGATGCTTGACGCATCTGAATGGTCCGCTACACGCAGGGTCAATCGGCACTCAGGTATTGAACAAAAAGTGCATCACATCGCCATCCTTGACGATGTAACCTTTACCCTCGGCCCGCATCTTGCCCGCCTCTTTCGCGCCCTGTTCGCCATTTGCGGCGATGTAGTCGTCATAGGCGATCGTCTCAGCGCGAATGAAACCTTTTTCAAAATCGCCATGGATCACACCAGCGGCCTGTGGCGCAGCGGTGCCGGTGCGGATGGTCCAGGCGCGGGCCTCTTTCGGGCCGACGGTGAAATACGTTTCCAGCTTGAGCAGGTCGTAACCCGCGCGGATCAGTCGGTCGAGACCGGGCTCTTCCAGACCCATTTCCTCCAGGAACATCTGCGCCTCGTCTTCTTCCAGCAGGCTAATCTCTTCTTCGATCTTGGCGCTGATGATGACGTGGGAATTGCCCTGAGCCGCGGCCATTTCAGCCACGCGGGCGGAATATTCGTTACCCTCGGCGGCTTCTTCCTCGGACACGTTGCAGACATAGAGAACCGGTTTTGTGGTCAGCAGCTGCAGCATCGTCCATGCCTTGGCGTCTTCGTCAGAGACTTCGACCAGACGCGCGGGTTTGCCGTCTTCCAGCATCGCCTGCGCTTCAGCCAGTAAACGTTCCTGCTGCTGCGCCTCTTTGTCATTGCCTTTCAGCTTTCGCACCAGATTGGCGCGGCGCTTTTCGATGCTTTCCAGATCGGCCAGCATCAGTTCGGTCTCGATGGTATCAGCATCGGCCACAGGATCGACGCGGCCGTCCACGTGGGTCACATCGCCATCTTCGAAACAGCGCAGCACATGTGCAATCGCATCAGTCTCGCGGATGTTGGCCAGAAACTGGTTGCCCAGCCCCTCGCCCTTCGAGGCGCCCTTCACCAGACCAGCGATATCAACAAAGGTCATCCGCGTGGGAATGATCTGTTTCGAGCTTGCGATCGCCGCCAACTTGTCGAGCCGATCATCGGGCACGGCAACATCACCCACATTGGGTTCGATTGTGCAGAACGGGAAATTCGCCGCCTGCGCAGCTGCGGTTTTGGTCAGCGCATTGAAGAGGGTCGACTTACCCACGTTCGGCAGACCCACGATTCCCATTTTAAAGCCCATGACGGCCTCCTGCATAGCATTCGAGCGCAGCTTCTATGCAGGTCGGGCACAATGCGCAAGCCAGCGGGCGCATTAGGTACGCAAGGGCGTTTTGACAACACAATTGATTGTCACGGCTTTGTGCGCTTGCTCACATTGAAATGAGAGCACTAGAATCACCAATTAGCAATTTAGAAAAATTGAATAGTGAATGCTGACATGAGATCTTTCGTTCTTGCCCTTGGGGTTCTTTTCGCCGCGACCTCCGCACACGCGCAATCAGTTGTCTTCGGTGCCGGATATGCAGATTTTTCCGAAAGTGACGCTAAAGACCAGGCCGCCTTTTCGGTCGAATACCATCACCGCCCTTTCTACGAGGCTACACGCCTGTCCGCGACATGGGGCGGTGCGCTGACCGTGGACGAAGCCGGTGACGTCCATGTGGGTGCTGGCCTGATCGGTACATATACTTTCGCTGAACGCTGGTTCGTAGAGGGCAGCGTCATGCCCGGCTATTTCTCTGAATCAGAGGAACTGAACGACCTGGGCGGCAGTTTCCAGATCCGCAGCCTGTTGGGCGTCGGTTATACGCTGAACAGCGGCAACAAAGTCTCGGTGGCGATTACGCATAAATCCAATGCAAGCACGCAACAAGAAAACCCGGGCGTCAATTCTGTGCTGCTGCGATACCACCTTGCGTTCTAGGGGCTGCGCTGCGAACCGGGATTGATTTCTTTTCAAAGTTTCTGCACATCAGGTCTGAACCTGATTGCAAGGACAGCTTATGACCCGTATCGACGCCAAGTTCGCCTCTCTGAAAGAACAGGGAAAGAAGGCGTTCGTCGCCTACATCATGGCCGGTGACCCGGAATTCGAAACCTCGCTTGAAATCGTAAAGGGCCTGCCCGGCGCAGGTGTCGACGTCATCGAACTGGGCCTGCCCTTTACCGATCCAATGGCAGACGGCCCGACGATCCAAGCCGCCGGTCAACGCGCACTGGACGGTGGAATGACCTTGCAGCGAACCTTGGATCTGGCCCGCGCCTTCCGCGAGACCGACGATACCACTCCGATTGTGCTGATGGGCTACTACAACCCGATCTATAACCGCGGCGTCGATAAGTTCCTTGCAGATGCCAAAGAGGTCGGCATTGACGGTCTGATCGTCGTCGACCTGCCACCAGAAGAAGATGAAGAGCTATGCCTGCCCGCACAAGCTGCAGGTCTGAACTTTATCCGTCTGGCCACGCCAACAACCGATGACAAACGCCTGCCGCGCGTTCTGCAGAACACATCGGGTTTTGTGTATTACGTGTCAATCACCGGCATTACCGGTGCGGCCGAAGCCCAAGCTACAAATGTTGGCCCCGAGGTCGCCCGCATCAAATCCGCAACCGATTTACCAGTGATCGTCGGGTTCGGAATCAATACACCTGAAAAATCACAGGCAATCGCAACTGTTGCTGATGGTGCAGTGGTCGGCTCTGCTATCGTCAGCCAGATCGCTGCGGGCAAGCCCACCGGCGAAGTATTGGATTTCGTGAAATCTCTGGCTGACGGCGCACACTCAGCCTGATCGAGACCTGATCAATTTTCAACGCGGTCGGCCCTGTCCGGCCGCGTTTTTTTCTTGCCCGGAATACATGGCGTCGCATCGCAAAGTCTCGGCGTTGCGAGGGCCTCAAATGGTTGGTAAACAAAAAGAACCAATCCTGCGAAGGCCGAAACAAATGCCCGTTATTACCAATATCGACGACCTGAAACGCATCTACGAACGCCGCGTGCCGCGCATGTTTTTCGACTATGCCGAAAGCGGCAGTTGGACCGAACAAACCTTCCGCGAGAACAGCTCGGATTTCGAAGATATCAGGCTGCGCCAGCGGGTCGCCGTGGACATGGACGGGCGCTCGACTGCAACGCAGATGATCGGGCAGGATGTTGCGATGCCGGTGGCTCTGGCCCCAGTTGGCCTGACAGGCATGCAGCACGCGGACGGTGAGATGAAGGCAGCAAAGGCTGCCGAGGAGTTCGGTGTGCCCTTCACCCTGTCGACCATGTCGATCAATTCGATCGAGGATGTCGCAGGGCATACAAGCAAACCCTTTTGGTTCCAGCTTTATGCTATGAAGGATCAGGATTACGTCGGTCGCCTGATCCAGCGCGCCAAGGATGCCAAATGTTCGGCATTGGTGATCACCCTGGACCTGCAAATTCTGGGGCAGCGCCACAAAGATCTGAAAAATGGCTTGTCCGCGCCTCCGAAACTGACAGCCAAGACAATCGCAAACCTCATGACCAAATGGGCTTGGGGGATAGAAATGCTGGGCGCACATCGGCGCGAATTTGGCAATATCGTTGGTCATGCCGAGGGCGTTTCTGACGCCTCATCGCTGGGCGCGTGGACGGCCGAGCAATTCGACCCCAGCCTCGATTGGAAAAAGGTTGAAAAGCTGATGGAGCAATGGGGCGGCAAGGTGATCCTGAAGGGCATTCTGGATGCCGAGGACGCCAGGATGGCAGCTAAACTGGGCGCAGATGCCATCGTTGTTTCAAACCACGGCGGGCGGCAGTTGGACGGGGCGCTCAGTTCGATCCGTGTCTTGCCTGAAATCATGGACGCCGTAGGTGATGACGTCGAAGTCCATCTGGACAGTGGCATACGGTCCGGGCAGGACGTTCTCAAAGCGCTGGCACTTGGGGCCAAGGGTACTTACATCGGTCGCGCTTTTGTCTATGGGCTGGGTGCGATGGGCCAACAAGGTGTCACGACTGCGCTGGATATCATCCACAAAGAGCTGGATACCACGATGGCCCTGTGCGGCGAGCGGAATGTGAGCAGTCTGGGTCGTCACAACCTGCTGATCCCCGAGGGTTTCGGCGGCCGATGGCAAGCCTGATCTCGCAAAACCTTCCAGCAAAACATGTTAAAGGGGGCTCTGCCCCACCGCAGCAAGCTGCGAATCCCCCGGGATATTTTCTGCCAGATGAAGCACGGGATCCCATCTTCATCTGGCCCCAGATATCCCGGAGCGCAAGGCAGAGCCTCGCAAAGTATGAAGACCGCGAAAAACCCCTTTTCAAACCTGACAATTCAAGCTAAGGACGCGGCTTCACGCGGGCATACAGCCTTGGAGGATGCCCGCCCTAACATTGGAGAATTATCATGGCTGGAGAGATTCCTGATCTCGTAGCTCTGGAACGGACGGGGACAGGCAAGGGCGCCGCTCGTCAGGCACGCCGCGACGGCATGGTTCCGGGCATTGTATTTGGTGGCGACAAAGAACCGCTGCCGATTCAGATCCCGTTCAACGAACTGTTCAAGCGCCTGAAAGCTGGCCGGTTCAAGTCGACCCTGTGGAACCTGAAAGTTGAAGGCCAGGAAGACGTCCGCGTCATCTGCCGCGACGTTCAGCGTGACGTCGTCAAAGACCTGCCGACCCACCTGGATCTGATGCGTCTGCGTCGGACCACCAAAATCGCGCTGTTCATCCCGGTTGAGTTCATCAACGAAGAAGAAGCACCCGGCATCAAGAAGGGCGGCGTTCTGACCGTTGTCCGTCCGGAAGTCGAATTGATGTGCACCGCAGGTGATATTCCTGAGAAAATCGTTGTTGACGTGACCGGAATGAACATCAACGACGTTGTCACCATTTCGTCGGTCGATCTGCCCGCGGGCACCAAGCCGACCATCGATCGTGACTTCGTGATCGCGAACGTCTCGGCACCGACCGGTCTGGCGACCAGCGACGATGAAGAAGGTGAAGAAGCAGAAGTGGCCGCAGACGAAGTTGAAGTCGTCGGCCAGGAAGCTGAAGAATAAGTTCAGGCTTAACTGTACTGAATTTGAAACGGGGTTCCATCGGAGCCCCGTTTTTGTTTCAAATGCACATTTTCGCATTTGATCGCAGACTGTGCTAAGTTCGCTGCCAGTGGCCCAATTGGAATGCCACAAGCCCATCGAATAGTTCAGTGGAGCCCGCGATCATGAGACCCCAATCAAATTTTCTACCAGCCCTAATTTCAATGGCCGTCAGCGTCGGTTTCGGATCTTCGGTCACTGCGCAAGTGCAGGACACTCTGCCCAGTAAGGATGACGTTGCTGAACGTTTCACGTCAGATCATTTCTCACCATATGCCGGTAGAAACTTTCCGACCCGACCGCTTTGGGGTGACACACATCTTCATACCCAGGTGTCCGTTGATGCCGGAACCATGACCCGTCTCAGTCAAGAGGACGCGTTTCGGTTTGCACGCGGCCACGAAATCACTACGACGCATGGATTGCAGGCAAAGCTTTCGCGGCCACTGGATTGGCTTGTAATTTCGGACCATGCCGAAATGTACGGGCTAATGCCCCAGTTACTTGGCGGGGATCAGAATGTTCTGTCGACCCCGCAAGGCAAAGCCTGGTACGACGCGCTTACCAGCAACGACAACGATGTTGTCTTTGCCACCGCTATGGAAATCGTGGCGTCGTTGTCCGGGAATGAACCCCCGATCGACAATCCCAAAGCCATCAAAGACGCTTGGCAGAACTATACGGCCCTAGCGGATCAGTACAACGAGCCCGGCGTCTTTACTGCTCTGATCGGTTACGAGTGGACGTCTGAGGGCGGAGACAACATCCACCGCAACGTGATCTTCCGGGATGCTGCGGCCAACGCCAATCAGGTACTTCCGTTCTCGCAATTCGACAGTAAGAACCCTGAAGACCTATGGGCACACCTGGCCGACTATGAGGATCGGACAGGCGGTGACGTGCTTGCAATTCCCCATAATGGCAACCTGTCCAATGGTCGCTTGTTTTCAGTTTCGAACTTTGACGGGACGCCCTTATCGGAAGAAAACGCGCGCCTGCGTGCGCGGTTCGAACCGGTCATCGAAACTACGCAGATCAAAGGTGACAGTGAAGCGCATCCGTTTCTCAGCCCCGATGACGAATTCGCGGATTTTGACACGTGGGACGCGTCAAACCTGAACGGGACCGAAGCCAAAACTCAGGACATGTTGCAATACGAGTATTCCCGCGAGGCCTACAAAACCGGTCTGATGCTGGAAGAACAACTGGGCATCAACCCTTACAAGGTCGGTCAGATTGGTTCGACTGACGCGCATACTGGCATGGCAGCCGTGGAAGAGGAGAACTTCTTTGGCAAGCATTCCGGCGTGGAACCGGAGCCAAACCGCTGGGAACATTTGGTTATCGAAGCCCCCGACCCTGAGTTCTCAATCTATGGCTGGAAACAGGCCTCGGGTGGATATGCTGCTGTTTGGGCCATGGAGAACACCCGCGAGGCGATCTTTGACGCGCTCGAGCGGCGCGAGGTCTACGGCACCACCGGTTCACGTATGCTGGTGCGGTTCTTCGGCGGCTGGGATTTTGCAGAAGAAGATGCTCTGTCTCGCCTGCCTGCCGATCTTGGCTACGCTAAGGGCGTACCGATGGGTTCGGATCTACCCGCCAGAACCGGCGACGGTGCACCGAATTTCCTGATCGCAGCGCTGAAAGACCCCTATAGCGGCAATCTCGACCGTGTACAGGTCATCAAAGGGTGGCTGAACGCAGACGGGACGCGCGGAGAAAAGGTCTATGACGTGGCATGGGGCGGAGATCGTGTGCCCGACGCAGACGGCAAATTGCCTTTGGTCGGGAACACGGTCGATGTGGGAAACGCGACTTGGACCAACACAATTGGTGCACCGGAATTGATCACCTATTGGCAGGACCCGGATTTCGACCCGTCGCAGCGGGCCTTCTACTATGTCCGCGTCATCGAAATCCCGACGCCGCGCTGGACGGCCTATGAGGCCAAAAGGTTCAACGTCCAGATGGATGCCGACGTGCCGATGACCACAACCGAACGCGCCTATACCTCTCCGATCTGGTACACGCCCAAAGGCTGAAGCTCGTCTTTTGCACCTTGCCATCACTGGATTTTCGATCCATTTCGGGGCATGAGGGGCAAGTCCTACTAGGAGGCGCAGAGCAGAGTCATGAAACTTTTTGTCGGACTGGGAAATCCGGGGCAGAAATACGCCCGGAACCGGCACAATATCGGGTTCATGGCACTGGACAGAATTGCCGACGATCACGGATTCGGTCCGTGGAAATCCAAGTTTCAGGCGGAAATTGCTGAAGGGCGGCTGGGTTCAGAAAAAGTGCTTTTGGTTAAACCGCAAACCTTCATGAACCGTTCCGGACAATCCGTGGGCGAGGCCATGCGGTTTTATAAACTGGACTCGACCGATGTAACCGTTTTTCACGATGAGCTGGATCTTTCCCCGGGCAAGGTCCGCGTCAAAGCGGGTGGAGGTCACGCCGGGCACAACGGGTTGCGGTCGATCCACGAACATATCAGCCCTGCCTATGATCGGGTTCGTCTGGGCATCGGGCACCCGGGACGCAAGGAAATGGTCTCGCCCTACGTCCTGAGCGATTTTGCCAAGGTGGATGCGGATTGGCTGGAGGACGTGCTGCGAGGCGTATCCGACGGTGCCGGCCATCTGGCCAATGGCGATGGAGGCAAATTCATGAACGCGGTCGCATTGCGGACCGCACCACCGCGTTCATCGAAAACCACTGCAAGCGAAGTAAGAACCACCCCCAAACCCGCACCGAAACCCGAGACCGACAACAGGTCAGCCATGCAAAAACTGATGGATAAGTTCAAATAGGACCAGCGACGTTGCCGCTACGTCTCAATTGCGAACTGCGCCCGTCCGCGCTCCAAAGCGGTACGAAAGAGGGAGGAGACATATGCGAACCCTGATCAAATGGGTGCTGCGCATCGTTTTGATGTTGGTGCTGGCTGCGGTGGTCGTTGGCTTTTGGAAGCGCGAAGAAATTAAGCGCCTGATGGCTGTGAACTCTTTGTTTTCCGAAGAAAAGATCGTTCACAACTTCTCTCATATGAATGACGCTTTTCTGACCGTCGACCTGCCAAGGGGGGAAGGCGCGACATTCGAACTGCCCTACGGCCCCGGTTTTGACCTGCCCGAGGGCACGGACAAATGGGTCGAAGACCGGGCTGTAACCTCTTTGCTGGTGATGCAGGACGGGCAGATCAGGTTCGAAGAATACTATTTGGGGACCGCCCCCGAGGATCGCCGGATATCCTGGTCGGTCGCCAAAAGCTATCTGTCCGCCCTGTTCGGCATCCTGATGGCCGAAGGCGCCATCGACTCGCTGGACGATCCGGTGGTCAAATACGCCCCGAAACTGCAGGGCACCGCTTATGACGGCGCAACGATCCGCAATGTTCTGAACATGGCCAGCGGTGTGACCTTCGACGAGGACTATCTGGACTACAACTCCGACATCAACCGAATGGGTCGCGTCGTCGCCCTGGGTGGAGAGCTGGATGACTTTGCCGCCTCGCTGAACGAAACCTTCGTCGAGCCCGGCGAGACATGGCAATATGTCTCGATCGACACACACGTTATCGGCATGGTTGTTCGCGGTGCGACGGATCGGTCTGTGGCTGACTTGCTGACCGAAAAGATCATTGAACCTCTGGGCCTTGAACGCGACGGCTACTATGTCACCGACGGTGCTGGCGTGGCTTTCGTCTTGGGCGGGTTGAACTTCACTACTCGCGACTTTGCCCGGTTTGGACAGATGATCCTGCAAAACGGCGAGCATAATGGCCAGCAGATCGTGCCCGCCGAATGGATTGCGGAATCCGTTTTTCCGAGCGCCCCGACCGAAGCCGGAGAGATCGGGTATGGCTACCAGTGGTGGATCCCCGTCGGCGCGCATGAAGGCGAGTTTCTGGCCCGTGGCGTTTATGGTCAGTACATCTATTTCGACCAACCGCGCGGTGTGGTTATCGTTTCAACCGGGGCTGATCGCAGTTTCCGTGACGATGGCGTCAACGAAACAAACATAGAAATGTTCCGCACAATCGCCCAAAGCCTGTAAGGTGTGCCCATGCAAAAACTGGACAGCATAAACGTTCTGGGGGGCGTCCTTGCCCCCTGCTCCCGCGATCCACAGACCGGTTTTTTTCGGGACGGGGCCTGTAACACCTGCGCCGAAGATCAGGGCAGTCACACGGTCTGCGCGGTCATGACGGCCGAGTTTCTGGCCTATTCCAAGTATGTTGGCAATGACCTCAGCACACCGCGCCCCGAGTTCGATTTTCCCGGTCTCAAGCCCGGTGACAACTGGTGCCTGTGTGCCGGGCGTTTCCTGCAGGCCCATGACGAAGGCTGCGCGCCCAAGGTTGATCTGGAGGCCACGCATCAGCAGGCGCTGGACATCGTCCCTATTGGAATCTTACGCGAAAATGCCGTCGAACCTGATTGACCTCAGGGGTAAAAAGACATCAAAGAAACCCGCCAGCCGACACTTTGTTTAGCAAGCGCGAAACCGTCAAAAAACGAGGTAGGCTATGAGCTTTATCGCCATGAACCGCTTCAAAGTCCGTTTGGGCAGCGAAGCCGATTTCGAATCCGTTTGGAAAGGCCGCGAAAGCCGGTTGAAAGAACTGCAAGGATTTCAGGAGTTCCGCCTTCTGAAAGGCCCCGAGGGCGACGGGTATCGGCTGTATTCCAGCCACGTGATTTGGGACAATCGCAGCGATTTCGCGGCCTGGACCAAATCCCAACAATTCCGGGACGCGCACAAAAACGCTGGCAACGGCAAGACGCAGTCGGCTCTGATCGGACCACCTCAGTTCGAGGGATTCGAAACGGTTTTGCATCAGAGCTGATCAATCCATGTCGCCAACACCGGATTGATGTTTACGCGGCGCGGGCCAGATAGCCGCGCGATGTGCGCGAGGGCGGGCCAGTTGGAAAACTGTGCTCCGCCTCCAACACCCACCCCGCATCCTTAAGCATCTTGGCCACCTGTTGCGGTCTGTACGAACGGTGACGCCATTGAAACCAGATAATCGCGTTGCACCAGTGTGGTTTGCTGACGACCAGCCACAGCTTTGCCGCTGGCGCGGCCTGCCTGCGCATGTGGCGCAGGGCATCGGTAGGGTTTTCGCAATGTTCAAGGACATGGGCTGCCAGAACGCAATCAAAAGGCTGGGCTGGTGGAAAATCCTCCAACCGGGATCGGGCAGTCTGGGTCGTAACGCCCCTTTGGGCCAGCGCACCCTCGGCCTGTTTCAGCATTTTCCCAGACGGCTCGAGCAGTGTGACCTTACCTTCGGGCTGAATGACCGCCCGTGCCTCGGCAAAAGCACCTGTCCCGCACCCCACATCCAGCCCGTTCCGGCCTAGATCATCCGCTGAACCGATCGACAGAAACCCCAGATAGGCATCAAAATAGCCCAGCAGACGCATCTTATCCGCCCAGCCGGGGGCCGCGGCATCGTACTTTTGAGCGAGTTTATCTGAACTGGACGCGTCCTGCATACCACGCAGCGTGGCATGAAAGACCCGGGGCGCAAAGCCCCGGGCGCGCGTTATCCGGCCGAACGGCCTTCGGTGTCGGACATATCAAAGTTCAGGTATTTGGCGACCGTCTGAACGTCCTTGTCGCCGCGACCGCACATGTTCATGCAGATCAGGTGATCCTTGGGCAGTTCAGGCGCGATCTTCATGACATGTGCCAAAGCGTGGCTGGGCTCCAACGCAGGGATGATACCTTCGGTTGCACAGCACAGCTGGAACGCTTCCAGCGCCTCTTTGTCGGTGATCGAGACATAGTTCGCGCGACCGATATCATTCAGCCAAGAATGCTCGGGGCCAATACCAGGGTAATCCAGACCGGCCGAGATCGAATAGCCTTCGAGGATCTGGCCGTCATCATCCTGCAGCAGGTAGGTACGGTTTCCGTGCAGCACACCCGGACGACCGCCGGTCAGCGAGGCACAATGTTCCATCTTTTCATTCACGCCTTTACCGCCCGCCTCAACACCGATGATGTTGACGCTCTTGTCGTCAAGGAACGGATAAAACAGGCCCATCGCATTCGACCCACCGCCGATGGCGGCGATAAGCGTGTCGGGCAAACGGCCTTCGGCCTTTTGCATCTGTTCCTTGGCTTCCTTGCCGATGATCGACTGGAAATCACGCACCATCGCCGGATACGGGTGCGGGCCCGCCACGGTACCGATGCAATAGAACGTATCACGTACATTGGTCACCCAGTCACGCAGCGCGTCGTTCATCGCGTCTTTAAGAGTTCCACGACCTGAGGTGACCGGAATAACTTCGGCCCCCAACAGGCGCATACGGAATACGTTCGGTGCCTGACGCTGAACATCGTGTGCACCCATATAGACCACACATTTCAAGCCGAACTTGGCGCAGACGGTGGCTGTTGCCACACCGTGCTGCCCTGCCCCGGTTTCCGCGATGATCCGGGTTTTGCCCATGCGCCGCGCCAGAATGATCTGGCCCAGAACATTGTTAATCTTGTGCGCGCCGGTGTGGTTCAATTCGTCGCGTTTCAGATAGATTTTCGCGCCACCCAGATGCTCGGTCAGGCGTTCCGCGTAATACAGCGGCGAGGGGCGACCCACATAGTTCGCCCACAGATCGTCCATCTCGGCCCAAAAGGTCGGATCATCCTTGGCCTTTTCATACTCCTCTTCCAGCGACAGGATCAGCGGCATCAGCGTTTCGCTGACAAACCGTCCGCCGAAGATGCCAAACCGGCCCTGTTCGTCGGGACCGGACATGAAGGAATTGAAAAGATCGTTGGCCATGGGTGTCTCCCTCGTCGTACCCGTTGTTCATAGGAGGTAGCGGATGGTTTTGCCATGGCAAAACGTATCATTTCGTGGGTCGATAGCGATGCTTCCATATCCGCAGGGCCTGTTCTTCGGTCGGCACCGCGATGCATGAGAAATGGTGGAACTCATGCGTGATTGACAACCGGTCCGACGCCGCAAGAACGCGCCTGTGTGGTCCCGAATGGGCAAATGTCAGCATGGCCTCGGCGTCTTGCCAAACACTGAGTGAAAAGTAGAGCCCACCGTGAGGAAACATCTGCGCATGCTCGCATAATGCATCCCCTCGCGCCTGCTTCAACGCTTGCCCGGCCCGCCAAAAGAACTCTGGCGCATTGTACCAATGTTGCAGGGAAACCCCACCAATCGCTGCAATCATCTTTGTTCCTCCCCAGCGTCATATACGGGGGAGGTCAGCGATCAGATCAATGAGCGGCGGATACGAATTCAGAAATCTTAATGGTATCTTTAACTCCGGGCGAACTTTCGACGCCGGAAGACACATCAACCTGTTTTGCGCCGGTCATACGGATCGCCTCGGCGACGTTGTCCGGAGTAAGTCCCCCGGCCAGCATCCACGGCTTTCGCCAGTATTTCCGGCCTGCCAGCAATCTCCAGTCAAAGGCAAGCCCGTTGCCACCCGGCAGTTCGGAGGTGCGCGGCGGCTTCGCGTCGATCAGCAATTGATCAGCCACTTCAGAATACAGATCAATCGCGCTCAGATCCTCAGCCTCGGCGATGCCGATTGCCTTCATCACCGGCAGGCCAAACCTGTCGCGTACTTCTGAAACCCGCTGGGGTGTTTCCTTGCCATGCAATTGCAACATGTCCAAGGGCACGCGTGCGATGATACGGTCCAGTTCTTCGTCCGTCGCATTCACGGTCAGCGCGACCTTGGCCACGCCTGCAGGAACAAGCTGCGACAGCCCTGCCGCGGCATCAAGGTCCAGATGCCGTGGCGATTTTGAGAAAAAGACAAAGCCGACGTAGCGTGCACCGGCATCAGCCGCAGCGCGCACGTGATCGGGTGCGGTTAGCCCGCAGATTTTTACAGCTACATCGGTCATATAAAGGTGCCTTAGCTGGCTTCGTCCAGCAGAGCCAGAACGTCGTCTTTGCCCTCATTCTGCTTTTTCTTGAGCTTTTTGACCTCACGCTCAAGCTTGCGCACTTCTCCGGTCTTGGTCGAGACATCGCGGCGGTGTTTATGCTCGCGCAGCCATTCCCACAGGAAGCCGATGATCAGACCGGCCACGACGCCGCCCAGCACCACGATGAACAGTGGCAAAGACGTTGAGAAATTGAGCCCCAGCAACTCGGCCAGGGCATCCGGCATCAGCTTCAACTCGACGATCTGGCGATTGGCCAGCGAGATTGACACAAGAACGATCCCGAGGATCGCCAGGAAAGCATATCGAAGGTAACGCATCATGGTGTCAGGCTTTACCGTTCAATCGGTCCCTTAGCAACTTGCCAGTTTTGAAGAATGGAACACATTTTTCTTCGACCTGCACGGTCTCACCCGTACGAGGATTGCGGCCAACACGCGCGTCACGTTGTTTGACCGAGAAGGCACCGAAGCCGCGCAGTTCAACACGGTCGCCACGCGCCATAGCATCTGTCACTTCTTCGAACACGGTATTCACAATCCGCTCGACATCACGCTGATAGAGATGTGGGTTTTCGTCGGCGATTTTCTGAATCAGTTCTGAACGGATCATGAGTGTTACCCTCCCAGGCGACCGGTTAACCATGTCTATACTTCTGGACAGTATAGGAAAAAACCGTGATCGGGGGAACGTAAACTCTGTGTGCAAAGCATTCATTTTACAGCAAAGTCGCGCGATTTTTTGCTTGTTCAGGCAAAATCCGCTCTTAAAGCGTGAACGACGGCCGCAATAAGCCCAAATTTTGGAACATATTGATTCGCAACAAAAACGGCCCCGCGCGTCTGCACGGGGCCGTAAACTCGGCTGAAAATCCAACCTGAGCTTAGTCGCCGGATTTCAGCGCTGCACCCAGGATATCGCCCAGCGATGCGCCCGAGTCGGAAGAACCGTACTGTTCCACGGCCTCTTTCTCTTCGGCGATCTCACGTGCCTTGATCGACAGACCCAGACGGCGAGTCTTGCTGTCGACATTAGTGACGCGGACGTCGATCTTGTCGTTAACCGAGAAACGCTCGGGGCGCTGCTCTGCACGATCACGCGACAGGTCGGAACGACGGATGAAGGACTTCATGCCTTCGTATTCCACCTCGATGCCGCCATCTTCGATCGCAGTGACTTCGACAGTGATGATCGAACCGCGCTTCACGCCGCCAACGGCTTCTGCGAACTTGTCACCACCCAGGGCTTTGATCGACAGCGAGATACGCTCTTTTTCCACGTCAACTTCCGAGACAACGGCCGAAACCATGTCGCCTTTGCGGTAGTTCTGGATCGCATCTTCGCCACGTTCGTCCCACGACAGGTCGGACAGGTGAACCATGCCGTCGATGTCGCCTTCGAGGCCAATGAACAGACCAAATTCGGTGATGTTTTTGACTTCGCCTTCGACTTCGGTGCCCTCGGGGTGTGTTTCTGCAAACACTTCCCACGGGTTGCGCATGGTCTGCTTCAGGCCCAGAGACACGCGACGCTTGGCGCCGTCGATTTCCAGAACCATGACGTCGACTTCCTGGCTGGTCGAAACGATCTTGCCGGGGTGGACGTTTTTCTTGGTCCAGGACATCTCGGACACGTGCACCAGACCTTCGACACCGGCTTCCAGCTCGACGAACGCGCCGTAGTCGGTGATGTTGGTGACGCGACCCTGATGGACCGAGCTCAGCGGATACTTGGCAGCAACCAGATCCCATGGATCTTCCTGCAGCTGCTTCATGCCCAGGCTGATGCGGTGGGTCTCTTTGTTGATCTTGATGACCTGAACCTTGATGGTTTCGCCGATCGTCAGGATCTCGGACGGGTGATTCACACGACGCCATGCCATGTCAGTGACGTGCAGCAGGCCGTCAACGCCGCCCAGGTCAACAAACGCACCGTATTCGGTGATGTTCTTGACCACGCCTTCGACGGTCTGACCTTCGGTCAGGTTGCCAATGACTTCGGCACGCTGTTCGGCACGCGATTCTTCCAGGATAGCGCGGCGCGACACAACGATGTTGCCACGGCGGCGGTCCATTTTCAGAATCTGGAACGGCTGCTTCAGACCCATCAGCGGGCCAGCGTCGCGCACGGGGCGAACGTCAACCTGCGAGCCGGGCAGGAACGCAACTGCGCCACCCAGATCGACGGTGAAGCCACCTTTGACGCGGCCAAAGATTGCACCTTCGACGCGCTGGTCGTCGGCATATGCTTTTTCCAGACGGTCCCATGCCTCTTCACGGCGGGCCATCTCGCGCGAGATAACGGCTTCGCCACGGGCGTTTTCTGCGGCGCGCAGGTAGACTTCTACCTCGTCACCAACAGCGATTTCAGGAGCTTCGCCGGGATTCGCGAATTCTTTCAGATCAACGCGGCCTTCCATTTTGTAGCCAACGTCGATGATGGCTTGGCCGGCTTCGATCGCCAGTACCTTGCCTTTGACAACAGAACCCTCTTCGGGCGTGTCCATTTCGAAGCTTTCGTTCAGGAGGGCTTCGAATTCCTCCATGGTTGTATCAGCCATCTGGCAGTGTTTTCCTTTACATACGTTTTTACTGGCCGAGCGGTTGTCTCCGCCGGTCTTGTTTCATGGTGTCATCGGACGTGACCCGGTGCGCCGCTGAGCAAACAAACACAAAGGGCCGAGGTGACCCGGCCCTGCTCAGTAACGTCATCCGGACGTTGACCGCCCTTGTGTTGACAGCGCGCGTATATGCGGAATTCCCGACATGTGCAAGAGGAAAGCCTTGATATACAGGGCATCGGCCGCCGTCACACTCGGCGCGCCATGTCCCAAACGCGCCCGTCCCGTTGCAACATAGATTGCTCAATCGCATTCAATCGCGAACAGGCATCATCTGGATTATGCGCGCCGCCTACTTTATGCCAAATGCGCAGCGCCGAGGCCGGGCTCCACGGCAGACAAGCCGAGGCAAGCCACCATCGCAATTCGGCAGGCAACGCATCATAGGCCTGCATTGGCGCTCCCGTCCGCCGGCGGCGTTTGATCCGGCTGCGCAAGTTTCGGTTCTTTCTGCGGTCAGTCATTGTGCGCTCCGTTCATCGGCACGCACGAACCCAGACTGTCGGGTGTCAACGGATATCGTCATGCTCACTCGATAGTTTTGCTATGTTATTACATTTGAAAAAACCATGTGCAACCACTCTCGTTAGGCGCAACTCCCGATTCCTGCGAAGAATGTCGTGTTTCGAACAGCAAAGTCTGCGCCACTTGCGAAGCTTTGAAAAAGTCGGAGGATTTCATGCGTCAAGACCTGAACTTTCTCGTCATCATTTCAGACGAACACCGCAAAGACGCAATGGGATGCGCTGGCCATCCGATTGTCAAAACGCCCAATCTGGATGCACTGGCCGCGCGCGGAACGATGTTTGAGTCCGCCTACACACCCTCTCCCATGTGCGTACCCACACGGGCGGCGCTTGCGACCGGAGACTGGGTTCACACGACAGGAAACTGGGACAGCGCAACCCCCTATGACGGGCGCCCGCGCAGCTGGATGAGGCAGGTGCGCGACGCCGGGCGCGAGGTCGTCTCTATTGGAAAACTGCATTTCAGGTCCAACGAAGACGACAATGGCTTTTCGGAGGAAATCCTGCCGATGCACGTGGTTGGAGGTGTCGGCTGGGCCGTTGGGCTTTTGCGCGAAAACCCACCAGACTATGATTCAGCCTCCGAGCTGGCGGGCGATGTGGGCGTCGGGTCCAGCACCTATACCGATTACGATCTGGACATTACCGCAGCAGCCGAGGCCTGGCTGGCCGATCCCGCGCGCCAAGCCAAACCCTGGGCTGCATTTGTGTCGCTGGTCAGCCCACACTATCCCCTGACCTGTCCCAAGGAATGGCACGATCTTTACGATCCAGCCCAGATGGATCTGCCCGTCGGGTATGGCAAAGGGCTGCCCGATCATGAAGAGCTTCGCAACATCGCCGCGTTCTTCAACTACGGTGACTATTTCGACGAACAGAAAATGCGCGAGGCGAAAGCGGCTTATTATGGCCTGACCTCATTGATGGATGATTGCGTGGGGCGCGTCCTGAAAGCCCTGTCCGACAGTGATCAGGCCGAAAATACGGTGGTGATCTATGTATCCGACCACGGTGACATGATGGGGGATCAGGGGTTTTGGACCAAACAGGTGATGTATGAGGCCAGTGCAGGAATTCCGATGATCGCGGCCGGCCCGGGTATCCCGTCGGGGCGACGTGTTACCACATGTACCAACCTGACCGATATCGCTGCAACCGCCCGGGACGTCTGCGGCGTCGAAGACGACGACGGCAACGCTGGTCAGCCCGGCTTGTCTCTGATCGGGTTGGCCAATGCGCCGGACGACCTTGAACGGACCGGTTTCAGCGAATACCACGATGGTGGGTCAAAAACCGGCAGTTTCATGGTGCGATGGGGCAAGTGGAAGTATGTTTACTATGTCGGCCAGCCCCCGCAATTGTTCGACCTGTCAACCGATCCTCAAGAACAGACCAACCGCGCGCTGGATCGGGTAAATGACCCGCAGGTTCAGACTGCGCTGGTCGAAGGGGAACGCCGCCTGCGCGAAATCTGTGACCCCGAAGAGGTAAACGCCCGCGCCTTTGCCGACCAGCGAAAGAAAATCGAAGACCTGGGCGGAGAAGAAGCCTGCCGCACGGCCTTTGTCTTCAATCACACGCCCACCCCGTCCGAGCAGGAAAAGCTGCGTGAAGGACCCGCGCTTTAGCGCAGGCATTTTACATTTCTCTAGTAGGCCCTTGGTTCGCGCAGCGCAGTTCAATGCTGCCACCACCGCAAAGCTGCGCGGAGCGCTAGGACCTTCTAGAACAGTTGCAGGTCCTTCTTGCCGCTTTGGATTTCGGCAAGGTTCGGCATGTTCTGGATTGCCACGGGTGCAAGTTGTTCGCCCGGCATCGCGACGGTCGGTTGCATCGCAGCCGCCATACCGAAGGCTGGCGGTTGCTCCAGCTCTCCTCGGATATCGCGCAGCAGTGTTTTGTGATCCGGCATCGCCTTGAGGATCTGCGCAAGATCCACCTTCGCGCCCTTCCACCACTGGAACCAAATCGGTTTCTTCAACGGCCGCAGACGATCACGGATGCCGGTCCCATAGCCGGTGTCATAGACCTGCTTGCCCAAAAGAACCGTCTGATAAACGCGGAAATTAAACAGTGTGGCGAATTCGATATCGTGTTCCATGGGCAGGCGGTGCTGCCACAATTCCAGGTTTTCGGCCAAACGATCCGGTATCTTCATCGCTGTGCGCGCATCGATCCAATATTGATCATCCGTGCGGTTGCCCAGGCGATAGTGCAGACAGATGAAATCCAGGACCTCGTCATACATCTTGTTCATTTGCCGGTTATATCTTGCCCGCAGCGATGGTTCGATGTCGCGTGTAGGCAGGTGTTCTGCGAACCAGCGCACCGCATGATCAACCATATGGATTGCGGTACTTTCCAACGGTTCAATGAACCCGCCAGACAAACCGATTGCCAGACAGTTCTTGACCCAGGCATTGCGCACGCGCCCGATGCGCATCGGGATCACGCGCGGTGTCAAACCTTTGCCGCTGTCGCCTAGCCATTCGAGATATTCATCTGCCGCCTGATCATCCGTGCGATGCGCCGATGAATACACATATCCTGTGCCCACACGGTTGTAGAGCGGCACCCGCCATGTCCAACCGGCGCCCAGCGCGGTAGACCGGGTGACGCTTTCGATTTTCTCTGGGTCGGGATGTTCAATCTGCAAAGCCATGGCGCGGTCGTTGGGCAGGTAATCCGAGTAATCCATAAACGGCTCACCCAGTGCTTTGTTGATGATCAAACCGCGGAACCCGGTGCAATCTATGACCATCTCGATGTCGTGGCGGCCCTTACGCTCTAACATCAGATGGCTGACATTGCCCTGTTCATCCAGTTCAACCGCCTGCACCTCATCCTGAATGTGCTCCACCCCGCGCTTGGTGCAGACCTTGGTCAGCATGCCCGCAAATTTCACAGCGTCCAGATGATAAGCATAGCCAAACCGTTGTTCGAACTCGGGCTGACCCAGCGGTCGCCCGCCCTTGCACAGGCGGGCCAGATCGTCATGCGGCGAGATGGATTGCGTAAAGTCCCGATCGCCATTGCCAAAGCGCAAGAAATACTCGGCGGCTTCCAACCCTTCCAACAACTGACCGTGGGCAAAGGGGTTCACATAATCGATGCGATTGCCCTTTGCGTCCTTGTTCCAATTGCAGAACTTCACGCCCAGCTTGAACGATGCATTTGTCTCGCGAAAAAAATCCCGCTCGGAAATGCCCGCCTGACGCAGAGTGGCCGGCATGCGCGGCACCGTGGCCTCACCAACGCCAACGGTGGCGATATTGGGGCTTTCGATCAGGCAGATGCGCGGGCGATCCTTGGGGGCCGAGGTGCGTGAAAACACCATGTCCAGTATCAGCGCGGTCATCCAACCCGCCGTGCCACCACCCACGATAGTGATCTTACGCAAACGATTATTCATATTGTTCTGTCCCTGTTGGCTTGAGGGATTTCTTGGCTGCTTCCCCTTTTTGTTTTTGAGGATTGTATGGCAGCCTTCCCTTCTGGCATGGGCAAAGCATAGCAGGTTTCCTGCGTCCAGCTAGGGTCTAGCGCGCCCTGACCTCAATGTACTTTCCTTCTTTCGGCAAGCGACGCTCGGTCACGGCACCCTGCCCTGGGCAGTACACTTAACCGCGATGCGTTAAAGGCAAACCGGGCCGCCGATGCAACACAGCTTCTGCGAGGCAACTTGAGATCAGAGCAAACGCAATTCCCGGGCGCGTGTCAGATTTCCTCGCCTTTTTTCAGAAGTTCTTCGATCAGATCGCGCTGCAGATCCTGGCTGTCGCCCCCTCCAAACTCCGCCGCGCCGCCGGTGTACAAGGTGCCATAGGTCTTGGCGATGTTCACTGTCTGGGCCAGCCCCGAGATCAGCTGGTTCTTGTCCAGCCGGGATAGCGGATGGATGTACGCAGCCCACAAAATATCATTCGCAATCGCGTAACGCGCGTCCAGCGTACTGTCAAAATTCGCCTGCATCACGCGTTCAAGGTCAGCGGGCGACAAATCTTCGGCGCTGCCAATCGCGACCATGGCCCGCATCCGGTCTGCATTGATATCCGTAACGACCAGCACCGTTACGTCCCCAACCTTCAGCTCAAACCCCGGTCCAAACGGTTTCGCGTCAGGATCGAGCGCAAAGATGATCTTTCCCAACCGCTCATACGTCATCGGGGGTTCCGGCTCAGCCGTCTCTTGAGCGAAGGCACTTCCGGAGAGGAAAATCATCAATAAGGCTAGTCGGATCATGGCATCGCTCCTGCAGGCTATAGGCCGACAATAGGGTCGGGGCACAGAACTGACCAAACAAAGCTTGGTGAACAGTATTTCGAAGGTACCGACAGCTTTGAACGATCTGCAAGATACTCAGGGCTTTCTGCGATAGCTCGTTCAGAACCTAGTTCCTAGCTTTGGTTCAGCGGCTGGCAGACCTGCTGGCCGGACTCTGAACCGGAAAGGAAATACAAATGAAATCTCTCGTTCTTACCACCCTGATCGCCACATTGCCCCTGATCGCAGCCCCGGCCTTTGCTGCGGATGAGATCAACGTATCAAACGGTATTTCTGCCGCCGGTGCGCCGCTTGCGGCGCATGGGGTCGATCTGGTAACTCTCGTTAACGACGGCAACCCGGTCGATGGCTTTGCCACCCACTCGGCCACTTATGACGGCGCATCTTATTACTTCACCAGCGCCGCCAACCGTGAAGCGTTCGAGGCCAACCCGGCGGCCTACCTGCCACAACATGGCGGGTTCTGTTCGTTCGGCGTTTCTGTCGGCAAAAAATTCGACGGCGATCCGGATCAATACTTGGTGGCTGACGGAAAGCTGTATCTGTTCCTGAACGCAGATACTCGCGCGGCGTTCCTTGAAGATGTCTCTGCCACATCCGAAACCGCTGACAATCAGTGGTCCAAGATCAAAAGCATCGCGGTCGGAGAACTGTAATCTGGCCACAAAAGACCAAGGCCTGCACGGTTACGACCGTGCAGGCTTTTTTGCTTCAATGACCTTGATAGCTTTTTCCAACGCGGCTTCGACGCTCAAATCTGACGTGTCCAGCAGGACTGCATCCTCTGCCGGCTTCATCGGCGCAGTGCTACGTTCCGTATCCCGCGCGTCGCGCTCTTTTACGTCCGACAGCACCTGTTCACGCGAGATATCATTGCCCTTCGCGATGAGCTCAAGGAACCGACGCTCGGCCCGAACTTCGGGGCTGGCGGTGACGAACAGTTTCACCTCGGCCTCGGGACAAATCACAGTACCGATGTCGCGACCATCCAGCACCGCGCCCCCGCTGCGGCGCGCAAACGCCCGCTGAAAGTCAACCAACGCGGCTCGAACCTCGGGGATCACGGCTACTTTTGAGGCTGCTTGCGCAATCTCGGCCGTACGCAAATCGCCCTGCTCCAACTCTTCGGGGGTCAGGGCGTGCGCTGCCGCAATCGGCTCGAGTCCCTGCAAAGTCCGCCTGCCGACCGCGCGGTACAAAAGCCCGGTGTCCAGATGCGCGAAGCCAAACCGGGCCGCGATCGCTTTTGAGATCGTGCCCTTGCCCGCCGCCGCAGGCCCGTCAATGGCGATTGTGAACTGCGAATCTGACATCAAACCTACCGATTATTACGCTGCAGTTTCGCACCCAACGTGGCCATCAAAGGTTCAAAAATCGGGAACGAGGTGGCGATCGGGCCCGCATCGTCGACGGTTACACCCTTTTTGGCCCCCATCCCCAAAATCATGAACGACATGGCGATCCGGTGGTCCAGAAAGCTTTCGCAGGTGCCGCCACCGGGGACGTTGCCGATGCCCAGCCCTTCAACCGACCACCATTCATCACCTTCTTCGACAGTTACACCATTGGCGCGCAGGCCCCGCGCCATTGCGTCGATCCGGTCGCTTTCCTTCACGCGCAGTTCTTTTACGCCGCCCATCATCGTGACGCCGGTGGCATTTGCCGCAATCACGGACAAAACCGGGTATTCATCAATCATCGAGGCCGCGCGTTCGGGTGGAACATCGATCCCCTTCATATTCGGCGAGTACTTTGCGCGCAGATCGGCGACAGGTTCGCCGCCCTCTTCGCGCTCATTCTCATAGGCCAGGTCTGCACCCATCTCGCGCAGCGTGGTGAACAACCCCGCACGGGTGGGGTTCAGGCCGATGCCCGGCACCAAAACGTCCGACCCGGGCGTGAGCAACGCAGCGCAGACCGGAAAGGCCGCGCTGGACGGATCGCGCGGAACGGCGATGACCTGCGGTTTCAACTCGGGGCGACCGGTCAGAGTGATCACCCGGCCCTCATCAGTGTCCTCAACGGTGATTTCCGCGCCAAAGCCTGCCAGCATACGCTCGGAATGGTCACGTGTGGCTTCTTTCTCGATCACAACGGTTTTGCCGGGAGCATTGAGGCCAGCCAGAAGCACTGCAGATTTCACCTGGGCCGAAGGCACGGGCACCTCGTAGCGCACCGGAGTGGAGTCAGCCGCGCCAACGATCGTCATGGGCAAGCGCCCCCCTGAACGGCCCACCGATTGCGTTCCGAACAAAGCCAGCGGATCTGTGACCCGCGCCATGGGGCGTTTGTTCAGGCTCGCGTCGCCCGTAAAAGTCGCCGAAATCGGACAGGTCGCCATCGCGCCCATAATCAAGCGAACACCGGTGCCCGAGTTGCCGCAATCGATCACCTGATCGGGTTCGGCAAAGCCACCGACGCCCACACCATGCACAGTCCATTCACCGCCGCCATGGTCAGTAACCTCGGCCCCGAAGGCGCGCATGGCCTTGGCGGTGTCCAGAACATCTTCGCCTTCCAACAGGCCAGAGATCCGGGTCTCGCCCACCGCCATCGCGCCCAGGATCAACGACCGATGCGAGATTGACTTGTCACCGGGCACCTCTGCCGTTCCGGTCAGCGGGCCGCAAGGATGCGAGGTCATCGGGATGGGCGTGCCGTGTCCGGACATGGGGGCTCCTGTTTTCGCTATCAGTTCAAGGCGGATTAGCGAATTGGAGCCGGTTGGTCCAGCCGCAATCAGTCTTTACGGCGGAAGGTCAGGTAGTGAGGTGTGCGGCCTTCACGCAGGGCCTTCTGTTCGTAGCGGGTGGAAATCCAGTCATCCCACGGCTCGCGCCAGTCAGCAGGACGCTCGGCCAGCCATTCGAACCCGGCGCGTGGCACCTCTTCCAGTGTTTGGCGCACATAGTCGGGAATGTCTGTCGCGACGCGAAGGATTGAGCCGGGTTTCAGAGCGCGGGCCAGAGGCTCCAGATGCTCCTGAGTCACGAAACGGCGGCGGTGATGCCGCGTCTTGGGCCACGGGTCGGGATACAGAAGAAAGGCTCGAGAGATACTGGCCTCGGGCAGCACGTCGAACAGGTCACGCGCATCGCCCGGATGCACGGCCAGGTTCTCGACCCCGGCTTTACGAATTTTTCCCAACAGCATGGCGACGCCGTTGATGTAGGGCTCAGCCCCAACAATGCCGATATCAGGGTTGCTCGCAGCCTGATGCACCAGATGTTCACCGCCGCCGAAGCCGACCTCGAGCCAGACATTCTTGCCGCCGAACAGCGCCTGCAGGTCCAGCGGATGCCGCTCGGGGTTGGTTTCCCAGTCGACAGCACCCGGCGACAAGGCGTCTAGGTCTTCGTTCAGATACGTCTTTTGACTCTGCTTCAAGGTCTTTCCCTTAAAGCGGCCATAAAAGTTTCTGCGCGGGCGTTGTGGGGTCTGAGTGCTCATGGCGGTGCCCATAATGCGCTGGTCGAAGTGTTGCAACCCCGGTGCCTGAACGAAAAAGCGCGCCGGTTACGGCGCGCTTCGATTAGTTTGGATCAAACTGCTGCTTTCAGAGCGTCGACCAGATCGGTGCGTTCCCAGCTAAAACCGCCATCAGCATCGGGATCACGGCCGAAATGGCCATAGGCTGCGGTACGCTGGTAGATAGGCTTGTTCATCTGCAGGTGCTGCCGGATACCGCGCGGGGTTAGATCCATGACCTGGCCAACAGCCTTTTCGATTTCTGCGTCCGGGATTTCACCAGTGCCGTGAGTGTCGGCATAGATAGACAGCGGCTTGGACACACCAATCGCATAGCTCAGCTGGATCGTGCAGCGTTCTGCCATTCCGGCGGCCACAACGTTCTTGGCCAGATAGCGCGCGGCATACGCGGCCGAGCGGTCCACCTTGGTCGGATCCTTGCCCGAGAACGCGCCACCGCCGTGCGGCGCTGCGCCACCATAGGTGTCTACGATGATCTTGCGCCCGGTCAGACCTGCGTCACCATCCGGGCCACCGATCACGAATTTGCCCGTGGGATTCACGTGCCACTCGGTTTCGTTGCTCAACCACCCTTCGGGCAGAGATTCACGAATGTAAGGCTCGACAATCGCGCGGATGTCGGCCGAGCTCAGCGCTTCGTCCAAGTGTTGTGTCGACAACACGATCGAGCTGACACCGACTGGCTTTCCGTCACGGTAAACGACCGACAATTGCGACTTGGCATCAGGCCCCAGCGCGGGCTCGCTGCCATTCTTGCGCACTTCGGCAAGACGGCGCAGGATCGCGTGTGAATACTGGATTGGGGCCGGCATCAGCGCAGGTGTTTCCGTGGTCGCGTAACCGAACATGATGCCCTGGTCACCAGCACCTTCGTCCTTGTCTGCGGCGGCATCCACACCTTGGGCGATATGTGCGGACTGTTCGTGCAGCAGGTTCGTTACCTCGACGGTTTCGTGGTGGAACTTGTCCTGCTCGTATCCGATGTCTTTGATACAGGCGCGCGCAATTTCGTCGATGCGGCCCATGTAATCGTGCAGCTTTTCCTGATCAGACAAACCTACTTCGCCACCGATGACGACCCGGTCGGTCGTAGCAAAGGTTTCACACGCTACGCGCGCTTCGGGTTCTTCATTCAGAAATGCGTCAAGCACTGCATCGGAGATTCGGTCGCAAACCTTATCCGGGTGCCCTTCGGAAACAGATTCCGAAGTAAATGTGTAGTTCTGTCGGGACATGAAAGTGCTCCATTGAATTATTCCATCACGCCAGGAAGCCGTTGTGATGAGCATGCAACCCGATACGCATCAAGAAACACAGCGTCAATCCGAAAATACTATTGCTGTTCTCTGGCGTTGCGCCAAAACAGCGCGAAAAACGCCAACAGCGCGACAAATACCGGTGCATCACCCAACCGGGCGTACACAGTCGGGGCCAGCGCCTTGGGCAATGTCGCATCGACAAAACCGGCCTGGCCCAGGGGCAATGCCTCGGTAACCCGACCCAGCGGGTCAATCATCGCTGACACTCCGGTATTGGCCGACCGCATCATCGGCAACCCCTGCTCGATGGCGCGCATTTGCGCCTGGGCCAGATGCTGATACGGCCCCGAGCGCGTTCCGAACCACGCGTCGTTGGTGATCTGCAAAAGAAAATCGGCACGACCCGGTGCTGACAAGACGTCCTGAGTAAAAACCGCCTCATAGCAAATAAGCGGCAAGGCTTTTCCCAGCTTGCCAGCGTCCATCAGCGAAGCCCCCGGTCCGGCGCTAAAGCCATTACCGGTGGTGGCAGCCATTCCGTAAATTCCGAACTGGGCCAGGATCTCACCAAACGGGACATATTCGCCAAAGGGCGCCAAGTGATGCTTGTCATAAAGCCCCTGCTGCCGGCCATCTTCATCCAGATAGATCATCGAATTGAAAATGCGCGGGCCGTCCCCTCTCTGAATACCCAGAAATACGGGCGTCCCCTGCGCGGCATCGGCGATTGCGGTCAGATAAGGCTGCGCACTGCCCAGCCATGCAGGAACCGAGGTTTCCGGCCAGACAATCAAATCTGGTCGCGGTGACGCCGCCGTGAACTCTAATTGACGGGCAAAAAACAGCGGGGCGTAATCCGGATCCCATTTCTGATGCTGGGGTGCATTTGGTTGAATGAGGCGAACAACATTCTCAGTGTCCGTAATGGCCGGGCGCGATGCGGCATAAATCAATGCGAAACACGCGGTTCCAACAGTTAGGACTAACGGAACCACATAGCCATCGCGCTGCGACAGCGCGGCCCCAAGCGGCAAAGTCGCCAGCAAAGTCACCGCGCCCAGCCCATATGGACCGAACAGAGACAATAGCTGTGCGCCCTGTGTGTCCACCCAGACCTGCGCCAGCCCCGCCCAGGGAAACCCCGTCAGAACATAGCCTCGCGCAAATTCCAGCAGTGAGATTGAAATCGCCAGAAACACGGCCTGTGATACGCCATCGCTGTCGGGACGCCGCACCAGCCAAAAAGCTAGCGCCCAAAACAGCGCGAGGCCGCCTGCCATGAATGTTAGGGCAAAAGGCGCCATCCATCCGTGACGTTGGACATCAACAAGGAACGGCTCGACAATCCAACTGAGCGCATGCGCGAAATATCCGGTCGCAAAGGCCCAGCCCAACCAGGCCGCCTTCACCCGCGTCTCAGTCGTTAGAAACAGAGGCGACAGCAGGACCAATGCGATCACTGTTGCCGGCCAAATGCCGAACGGAGCAAGCCCAAACGCCGCGACCGCGCCCAGCAGAGCTGCGGATATTAACCGAAGCCAAAACGGCCAGCCCTGTGCAGGGTTCATTCAACGCGATCCGGCAACATGACACGCAGACGTTTGATCCGGCGCGGGTCGGCGTCGATCACCTCGAACTCGGGACCTTCGGGATGCAACACGACCTCGCCTCGTGCGGGGACGCGACCAGACAACATGAAGACCAATCCGCCCAACGTGTCGATTTCTTCCTCGTCCACGTCTTCGTGACTTGTCAGAGAACGCCCGATCTCGGCTTCGAAATCTTCTAGCGGAACGCGCGCCTGCACGACATAGCAACCGGGCTTGTCCTGAATCCAAAGCTGACCTTCGTCGGCATCGTGCTCATCGGCGATCTCACCGACCACCTGTTCGATCAGATCCTCGATCGACACAAGACCATCAACACCGCCGTATTCGTCAATCACCAGCGCCATGTGGCGGCGTTCGGTCTGCATCTTCGTCAACAACACGCCAATCGGCATCGACGGCGGCACAAACAGCAACGTCCGCAGCATCGAGACCAGATCAAATTCAGACCCGGTGCCATTAAATCCATGAGTCAGCGCAAAGTCTTTGAGGTGCACAAACCCCAAAGGCGTATCAAGTGTTCCTTCGTAGACCGGGATACGGGACAGGCCGCTGTCGCGGAAAACCTGGGCCAGTTCATCTTTGCTGATCGTTGATGGCACGGACACAATTTCCGCCGTGGGAATAGCCACATCTTCGACCCGCATTCGCCGCAGGTTGATCATGCCGCGAGGCTGAACCATGTCGACCTCATGTCCATTGGTCGCGTTGACCTCTTCGTCGCTCTGCGGCGAGAACGCGTCCACTATTCGAGAAAAGAAGCCAGTTTTTTCGCTGGCATTTTCACCGCTGTCCTTCGGTTGCGCGCTCTGCGCCGCCATAGAACTGCCGTCTGTATCGCCCATAATCCTGTTCCAAATGATCGGCCAATGCGGCCACTATTACATACTATATGGGTCATCTATACCCATTTTGCCAAGTATCTCGACCTCGACCCCTTCCATCAAAGTGGCGTCGGGGTCACGAATGTGATCATAGCCCAGCAAGTGCAACACTCCGTGAACGATCAGATGCGTGACGTGATCGTCCATGGTTTTGTTGGCGTCGGCCGCTTCGCGTGCGCAAGTGTCAAAGGAAATCGCAATGTCGCCCAGCGCGATTTCGCCCGTAAAGTCTTGCGTGGGTCGGGCAGGTCTCTGCCCTGCTTCATCAGGGGCCAGATCTTCGGCTGGCCAACTCAGCACATTGGTCGGAGTGGGCTTTTCCCTAAATTCCGCATTCAGGTCAGCAATTCGCACATCATCACAGGCCAGCAGGCTGACTTCGCACAGCTCGGCGTCCAGATCGCAAAAGTCCAATACAGCCTTTGTCGCGCGCGCGGCCAACGGTTCAAGCTGTTGCCAACGCGCATCTTCGATCGTCACTTCCAGGTTCATCTCACCGTGTCCAAAGCCCTGTGGCCGCAACCGGGACGACTATGCTTTTTCGCGGCCCGAGTCGGCCTCATACGCTTCGATTATGGCGGCGACAAGCGGATGGCGCACAACATCCTTGGACGTGAAATAGTTGAAGCTGATATTTGGGATCGTGCTCAACAAACGCTCGGCATCAGCCAGACCCGATTGAACACCCCGCGGCAGGTCGACCTGTGACCGGTCGCCGGTGATCACCATTCGGCTTCCTTCACCCAGACGGGTCAGGAACATCTTCATCTGCATCGTCGTTGCGTTTTGCGCCTCATCCAGCACAACAAACGCATTCGCCAAGGTGCGTCCCCGCATAAAGGCCAGCGGCGCGATTTCGATTCGCTTTTCTTCAATCAGTTTGGCCAGTTGCTTGCCCGGCAGAAAATCATTCAAGGCATCGTACAACGGCTGCATGTACGGATCGACCTTGTCTTTCATGTCACCGGGCAGATAGCCCAGCTTTTCACCCGCTTCGACCGCAGGGCGGCTGAGAATGATCCGATCTACGTGGCCACCGATAAACATCGATACGCCAGCGGCTACGGCCAGATAGGTCTTGCCTGTACCAGCAGGGCCAATCCCAAAGGCAAGCTCGTTCTGGAACAGGGACTGGACATATGCCTTTTGCGCATCCGTGCGCGGCTCGACCAGTTTCTTGCGCGTTTTGATTTCGACCGTGCCGCCTCTGAACATCTCAAGCTGATCACCGTCGCGGCTGCCGGTTCCCGTCTCGGAGCCACCCATCCGCAGCTCGCGGTCCACATCGGCCGCTTCGACGTCACGTCCGCCTTCCAAGCGCGTGTATAGCGCCTGCAAAACCTCAATGGCCTGATTCTGGGCGTCTTCGTCACCCATCACGGCCAGCTGATTCCCGCGACGTACAATTTGAACAGATAACTTTTGCTCAATATCTGTCAGATTGCGGTCATATTCCCCGCACAGGTCAATTAATAATCGGTTGTCTGGAAACTCAACAAACGCTTCGCGCTGAGGCATTTCATCTTGCGGTGGGTTTAGGGCACCGATGGCCAATCCGCTCTCCTGTCTTGGCGTTTCACCTTGAGCGTAGACAGGAAGTCTTGGTGGGCGCAAGCCACAGTTTCATTTTTTCCGCCCAAATGGCAAAACCGCCAATGCGCCCGGCCCGTGCGCGGCTCCTGTTGGTGCCGCTGTTTCAGTCGGCGTGTCAGAACCGATAATTCAAACCCAACTTCAGACCGCGATACTTCGGCGTCGATCTGGTCGACGTTCCATTGCCGAAATCCACGTTTTCCGCGCTGAATTGAACGTATTCGAACTCACCCGTGATCGACCATTGGTCGGTCAGGTTATGTTCGGCCCCGATGCTGGCGGTAAAGCCGCTGCGTCGGCCGCCACTTTCGAAGAATTGAGACCCCCCCTGGACGGCCTGTCTGCTTGTTGTGTTGATGTCGCCATTCACATATCCAGCCGACACAAAATACAACACTGTACCGCTTTTGTTGGTCAGACCATTGCGCAGCCGAATCGAGAACACGTCAGATATTTCAGACCCGCCCGTGACTGTCTGGCCGTTGATCTGGTTGGAGGCGTCATCGCTAAGCGAGCCGAACTCGTATCCAAGCTCAAACCCATACACATAGTCGCGCCCACCGCGCGCTGGCAAAACGCCGCGCCACCCGGCCCGTACGCCACCCAACGAACCGCTCAGGTCCAGGTCACCTACTGCCGAGGTTCCGCCGGGTCCAGTCAGTCCAAATCGATCGTCGCCTCCGAAAGCGTACGCGCCCGTAGCACCCAGGTAAAAGGCGCTGACGTCACTGCCGAACCGTTTGGGGTTGACGACAGGAGGGTCAGAGAGACCTTGATCCAGATTGCCTGCAGCGGTCACACCGGGAAGCGCCGTAATAGCGATCGCGGTGGTAAGAGCGGATTTCAACAGCCGCCCTGATAAACGTTTCAAAGTCTTCACTCGTACCCTTTCCATTCACCGACCTGCTCATCCCGCCGGCAAGAGATGAGGTTTCCCAAAGGCGCAAAACACTCGCCCCCCAAGCGACCTGATTTTTCTCGGAACATAATTCCGAGTAATAAATCAAGGGTAAATTTGGAATTAACAAAACCGTATGGTTTCCAAAATCCAAATAACGGACGCGTTACCGCAACGCACCCGCCAATGAATTTGCGCCCGATGACATGATCCGGACATCGCGCAATTCGCCCACCGCAACATCAGCGTCAGACACGTGAACCGAATGAAGATACTCGGATTTTCCGACCATCTGACCTGGCAAACGACCCGGTTTTTCAAACAGCACTTTCACGTCCCGGCCAACCATCGCGTCCTGAATCTCGCGCTGGTGACGGGTAATCAACCCCTGAAGCCGCTGCAGACGGTCGTCCGCAACCTTGGGATCAACCTGAGACCGCTCAGCCGCCGGTGTTCCGGGGCGGGTCGAGTACTTGAACGAATACGCATATCCGTATTTGACCTCTTCCACCAAATCCATGGTGGCCTGAAAATCCTCTTCGGTCTCTTCTGGGAAGCCGACGATGAAGTCGCCGGACATCACGATATCCGGGCGCGCGGCGCGAATACGTTCGATCAGGCGCAGATAGCTCTCGGCGGTGTGGCTGCGGTTCATTCGCTTGAGGATGCGATCCGAACCCGACTGAACCGGCAGATGCAGATAAGGCATCAGCTTGTCGCACGTCCCGTGCGCCTCGATCAGGTCATCGGCCATGTCGTTGGGGTGTGAGGTGGTGAACCGGATCCGCTCCAGCCCGTCGACCTTGTTCAGCTCCCAGATCAGACCGGCCAGCGTCATGTCACCATTCGGACCAGCGCCGTGATAGGCGTTGACGTTCTGCCCCAGCAGAGTGATTTCGCGCACCCCGCGTTCGACCAGATCGTTCGCCTCACGCAGGATACGATCAGCGGGACGGCTGACTTCGGCCCCGCGCGTATAAGGCACCACGCAGAAGGCGCAGAACTTGTCGCAGCCCTCTTGCACCGTCAGAAACGCAGTCGGACCACGTTTGGCCTTTGGTCGGCCTTTGAGTTTCTCAAACTTGTCCTCTTCGGGGAAATCCGTGTCCAGCGCCTTGGCACCGGTGCGGGTCTTCGCCTCCATCTCAGGCAGGCGGTGATAGCTTTGCGGGCCAACAACAAGGTCGACCATCGGCTGGCGACGCATGATCTCTTCGCCTTCCGCCTGCGCAACACATCCCGCAACACCAATCTTGAGGTCGGGCTTTTCAGTCTTCAAACCTTTGAACCGGCCAAGCTCGGAATAGATTTTTTCCGCGGCTTTTTCCCGAATATGGCAGGTGTTCAGCAGGATCATATCCGCATCATCGGGAGTTTTCGTTTCCACGTATCCCTGGCCGCCCAGCGTCTCCGCCATACGCTCGCTGTCGTATACGTTCATCTGGCAACCATAGGTCTTGATGTACAGCTTTTTGGGTTCTGACATGAAAACGGCCTTTGCATTCGCGGGATCGGCGTCGTCTATACCCAACGAACGCCGCTTGCAATGGCGACGCGATTACCTGATTTTGACCCGAAACTCCAGCAAGGCGGCAGCGGACAGGCAATGCAATACGAATCTCTCGACTCTTTTTTGCAAACGGGCAAGGCCGCTTTGGCAAAGGGACCCCTCGCGTTGGTTTTCGTCGAAGATGACGTCGAAATTGATAGCACCATCCGTCACCATCTGAACCTGGGCTTTAAGTCCCTGATCGTATTCATGCCGCAGGAATTTGTGCTGGACCCCGAACTTGAGGATCAAGTTCACCGCGTCACTCTCAGCTGCGTTCCCCGCACCATCGTGTTTGAGACGATCAACAAGATCATTCAGGCGGCACCAGGTTTGTGGATGTATTACTGCTTTAACGCCGAGTACCTCTTCTTTCCCTTTTGCGAGACGCGTTCAATCGGAGAGATGCTGGCGTTTCACACTGAAGAGCGCCGCGACTCGATGCTGAGCCATGTTGTCGATCTGTATGCCGAGGATCTGAACGAATTCCCGAATGGCGTCGCACCTCAACGCGCGATGATGGATCGCACAGGGTATTTTGCCCAGGCGCGTCTGGATTCAATGAAGCACCCGAAGGAGCGCCAGCTGGATATGTCTGGTGGTTTACGATGGCGGTTCGAAGAACACGTTCCCGCACAAAACCGCCGAATTGACCGGATCGCCCTGTTCAAATCCAAAAGTGGATTGTTATTGCGGCCGGGTCACACGTTTAACGACGAAGAATACAATACGTATTCTTGCCCGTGGCACCACAATTTGACTGCCGCGGTGTGCTCGTTCCGGGCAGCCAAAGCCTTGAAAACCAACGCAGGATCGACTTTCGACATTCCGACATTCCGCTGGCGCAATTCGATTCCGTTCGAATGGTCGTCAAATCAGTTGCTTGAGATGGGGTTGATCGAAACGGGCCAGTGGTTCTGACCCGCCTCAATGACCTATCCGGCGTCTGATCACCGCCGCAGCAACATCGGAAACCAATCCTCGCGCAACCGCTGGCCTGGAACCATATCATGCCCCGGAAACGGCGGTGAGGTCCGGCCCGGCCGCTCGACATATCGCGCATCGTCACCAACCAACCTCAATGAAAACGCGCGACGGCGGCTGTCCGATTGATTTCCCCGCGCGCCGTGAAGCGTGCGGTAGTTAAAGGCAACCGCATCGCCGGGTTCCATCTCGAACTCGACAACCCGCATCCCTTCTGCGTCCGGATCCGGGGCCGGGATGTACTGGCCCTCGTCGGGAAAGAACCCATCTTCCGAAACCCAGCGGGTCGGCAAGACCTCTTTCTCCCACCGGTGCGAGCCTGCCACACAGCGAAGTGTGGCTTGCGTGACCGGATCAAGCGGCGACCAAAAGCTGATCGTTTGCTGCCCTTCAACAAAGTAATAGGGCCCATCCTGATGCCACGGCGTCGCCATTGAGGTTCCGGGCTCTTTGACCAAAACGTGGTCGTGGAACATCTGCACTGTATCCGACTGCATCAAATCTGCCGCGACTTCTGCCGCCGGGGATTCGTGAATGACCGTCTGAAATTGTTCAATGCGCGACCAGTTGCAATAATCGTCGAAAAACCGACCCGTCTGGCCTTCTTTCTTGTTCTCGGAAGCATACGGCCCGGGATCCGCCATATTCGCTGCCACCCCTTCGCGCAGGGCCTCAACGTGATCGGCAAATAGCCCTTTGATCAGGACAACGCCGTCCCGTTGATAGGTGTCGATCATTTCGTGAGTAACCAAGGGGTGCGTCATGTCTGTCTCCGTGCCGGTGGTAGGACGATCTGCGCATGGATGACCCCTCTGTTCAAATAATATCTTTCTAAGATAGGTTTAATTTCATGTTATATATTTCACTTCGCCAATACGAATATGTCTGTGCTATCGGCCGCTTCGGCAGCTTGTCTGCCGCGGCGCAACAGCTGAATGTCTCACAACCTGCGCTGTCCACCGCTCTGACGCGCGTCGAATCGCATCTTGGCCATCCGTTATTTTCGCGAAAACGCGGGGCCGCGCTGGCGCTGACCCCGCAAGGACGCAGATTTATCGAAGACGCGGAAAACTTGCTGACCAATGCGGCCCGGCTTGAGAAAGCGGATCAAGTCAGTGCAACCAGGGCACAGTTGCGATTGGGGTGTTTCGTGGATTTGGCCCCGTTTTTGCTGGCCAAGGCGCTACACCCGCTTCGCGTGGCACTGCCGGACTTGACCGTTTCGTACAAGGTGGACGGGTTCGAAGGGCTGATATCTGGCCTGATTGACGGGCGTATAGATTTGGCGCTGACATACGGCATGAGCATGGATGCCGGATTTCAACAGCAGACCCTTTTCCCCAGCAGGCCAAATGCCATCATGGCCCCGGATCACCCATTGGCGCACGTGCCGTCTGTTTCGCTGAGCGAGCTGGCCGCCCATCCGCTGATCCTGTCAAACGAAGGCCTCTCATCACAGCACGTGCTTGGACTGTTTCGGCAGATCGGATTGCGACCTTCAGTGGCACACCGGGCGGCAACGCTGGAAATCCAGCGCAGTCTTGCCGCTCATCACGAGGGGGTCGCGATCAGCTATGCCACTCCCCCCTCGAACGTCAGCTATGACGGAATGCCCCTGGTCAGTCGTCGAATCTTGGATGACATCGCTGCGGAACCTGTGGTTCTGGCCCGTCATGGCACCGGCCCTACAGAGCCGCACATCGCGCAGGCGGAACAGATTCTGATGGAGTTTTTGGCCTGAGTTACTTTTTCCGCAGACGGATCACCACGTCGACCGACGCGATCTCAACGCCCTCGGGCGCTTCGGGCAGACGTTGAATCACCAATTGATCCGACGGCGCATCGCTCAGGCGGCTTTCGTCTTCCCAGAAAAAGTGCGGATGATCGTGGGTATTGGTATCGAAATAGCTTTTCGAGCCATCAACCGTAATCTCCTGCAGAACTCCGGCATCACAAAACGCGCGCAGCGTGTTGTAGACCGTTGCCAGAGATACCGCGTCCCCATTCTTTTTGGCCGCCTCAAACAGGCTTTCGGCAGTGACGTGCCGATGGCGTCCATCGCCGACTAAAAGCTCGGCCAAAGCGACACGCTGGCGCGTTGGGCGCAGCCCCGCGTCAACCAACCAATCTGTAGCTCTGTTCTGGCTCTGAGGTGTCATCAATCCGAAACCCAATTGTTGCTGAACCATATATAGGTGCTGTGTTCGGGTAATTTCAAATGAAATTCATTCGCAAAGAATGCCGTCTGCACAACAGGATGTGACGTGCTGCTCTTGCAGGACCTTGCATACGGGTGCTAGACGAGGCCAGATATAACGAACGGACCCCTGGCAGGAGAGGCGGCAGAATGGCCCAATTCCCGAGCAGCTTTGACAAGGACGATCTGCTAAAATGCGCCCGTGGCGAATTATTCGGCCCGGGCAATGCGCAATTGCCTGCACCTCCGATGCTGATGATGGATCGGATCACCGACATCTCGGCCGATGGTGGCGCGCATGGCAAAGGCCATATTCTGGCTGAATTCGACATCACCCCTGACCTGTGGTTCTTTGATTGCCACTTCCCCGGCAACCCCATCATGCCCGGCTGTCTGGGACTGGACGGCCTATGGCAGTTGACTGGTTTCAACCTGGGCTGGCGTGGCTGGCAGGGACGCGGCATGGCCGTAGGCGTCGGCGAGGTCAAGCTGACCGGCATGGTCCGCCCGGACCGCAAGATGCTGACCTACAAGATCGACTTCAAAAAAGCGATCCAGACCCGCCGCCTGACCATGGGTGTGGCGGATGGTATCGTCGAAGCGGATGGTGAAATGATTTACGATGTCAAAGACATGAAAGTCGTTCTGTCCGAAGCCTGAGCCTGACCGGCCCGAAATAAGGAGCACGCACATGCGTCGAGTAGTTGTCACCGGTTTGGGGGTCGTGTCCTCCATCGGGAACAATGCCCAGGAAGTATTGGCCTCTCTCAAGGCCGGAAAGTCCGGCATCGAGGCCAACGAGCAGATGGTCGAACACGGCTTTCGCAGTCAGATCGCCGGAACGCTCAAGATCGATCCGGCTGAGCATGTAGACAAGCGTACCCTTCGCTTCATGGGTCCCGGTGCAGCATACGCGCATATCGCCATGAATCAGGCAATCGCCGATGCTGGCCTGACAGAAGACCAGGTCGTGAACCCGCGCACCGGTTTGGTCGCCGGTTCCGGCGGTCCGTCGACCAGCGCAATGCTAACGGCGCATCAGACTGTTCTGAAAACCGGCGCGACCAAGCGTATCGGCCCCTTCGCCGTGCCGAAATGCATGTGTTCGACGATCTCGGCCAACCTTGCGACCGCGTTCAAGATCAAGGGCATCAATTATTCAATCACCTCGGCCTGCTCGACCTCGCTGCATTGCATCGGCAACGCGGCGGAACAGATCATGCTGGGCAAACAGGATGTCATGTTCGCCGGTGGCGGAGAAGAACTGGACTGGACCCTGTCCTGCCTGTTCGACGCGATGGGTGCCATGTCCTCCAAGTACAACGACACTCCGGAAAAAGCATCCCGGGCATTCGACCAGGATCGCGACGGATTCGTCATCTCCGGCGGCGGCGGGATCGTCGTTCTTGAGGATCTGGAACACGCGCTGGCCCGCGGCGCAAAAATTTATGCCGAAGTGACTGGGTATGCGGCCACGTCGGATGGCCACGACATGGTGGCACCATCCGGTGAAGGTGGCGAACGCGCGATGCGTCTGGCTCTGTCGACCATGCCCGAAGGGCGCAAAGTCGGCTACATCAACGCCCACGGCACCTCGACCCCGGTTGGAGACGTTGGCGAAGTTGAAGCCGTGCGCCGAATCTTTGGTGAAGGCAATGTGCCCCCGATCTCATCGACCAAGTCAATGACCGGACACGCACAGGGTGCGGCAGGCGCGCTGGAGGCGATCTTCTGCCTGTTGATGCTGGACAATGATTTTATTACGCCGTCGATCAATGTCGACACGCTTGCCGAAGGCATCTTGCCCGGTGAAATTGCAACTCAAGTAGTTGAAAACGCAGGATTGGATAGTGTGATGACCAACAGCTTCGGCTTTGGCGGCACCAACGGGTCCATGATCCTGTCGAAGTATAACGGGTGAATGTAATGTCGGATCTTCTAAAAGGTAAACGCGGCCTGATCATGGGCGTGGCCAATGACCGCTCGATTGCGTGGGGCATTGCCAAGGCCATGCATGAGGCCGGTGCCGAACTGGCATTCACATATCAGGGCGAGGCGTTCGGTAAACGTCTTGAGCCATTGGCCCAAAGCCTGGGCAGTGATTTCATGGTGGACGCGGACGTCACGGATGACACCTCGCTGGATCGCGCATTCGAAGAGCTTGGCGCGCGCTGGCCCACCATCGACTTCGTGGTTCATGCGATTGCCTTTTCGGATAAATCCGAACTGACGGGACGTTTTCTGAACACCACGCGTGCCAACTTCAAGCACTCGCTGGACGTGTCGGCGTATTCCTTCATCGAGGTCGCGCGCCGCGCTTATCCGCTGATGCAAGAGAATGGCGGCACGCTGCTGACCCTTACGTATCAGGGATCGAACAAGGTTGTTCCGAACTATAACGTCATGGGTGTGGCCAAAGCCGCACTGGAATCGGCGACCCGCTATCTGGCCAACGATCTGGGTCCGGAAGGCATTCGAGTCAATGCGATCTCGCCCGGCCCGATGAAGACGCTGGCAGGTGCTGCAATCGGCGGTGCCCGCAAGACTTACAAATTCTGCGATCAGAACGCGCCGATGCGCTCGAACGCAACGCTCGAGGCTGTTGGCGGCACGGCCGTTTACCTCACTTCAGATGCGGGCGCATGCACCTCGGGCGAGATCATTCGCGTCGATGGCGGCTTCCACGTTCTGGGCATGCCACAGCCCGATCACATGTGACCTGATCTTTCCCTGCCGGTGCCAAGATTTGACCATCTTTCACGGGCAGGGATATCGGCATGAGCAAAGCCGAACATATCCTCACCAGCAACACTCGCAGCATCCGGTCACGCCGCAAATCCGGGTTCCTGGGCACGCGCGGACTAGTCGCGTTATTGGCCCTGACCACCCTATTGTTGTTTGTGTTTTTCACACAGCCGCAGATGCGGGAAACCGTCAAAGCCTGGATCAGTCTCATAACAGGCTGATCCAACTCGTTTCATTTGTCAGTTAATCGAAACGACCTCGATATCGAAAATCATATCCTGACCAGCCAATGGATGGTTGGCATCCAGCGTGACGGTTGCTTCGTCGACCTCGACCACCGTCACCGGAACCGCCTGTCCGTCTGGCGTTTGCATTTGCAATTGGGTGCCAGGATCCAGCGGAATATCGTCCGGAATGCCTTCACGCGGGATCTGCTGGCGCGCTGCGGGGTTGATCGGGCCATAGGCGTCCACGCAGGCGATCTCGACCCGCTTTTTGTCCCCAATGTTCAAACCCGGCATCGCCGAATCCAAACCCGGGATAATCTGGCCCGTACCAACGACGAATTCCAGCGGGTCACGTCCTTCGGAACTGTCAAAGACGTTTCCGTCCAACAGCGTTCCTGTGTAATGGATGCGAACCGTGTCGCCTTGTTTGATTTCCGTCATATTGGTCTCCGGCCTCTTTTGGGGTTTAGCGGCCAAGCCTAGGAGGTAACACGACATTGTAAACCCCACCCTCTTTCATGCCCGTTATTGTTGTGCAAACCTGCGCCGGACGATCAGGAGGGGACCGGATGCCAATCACAACCTGCATTTTCGATGCGTATGGAACGCTGTTCGACGTGGCCGCCGCCGCACGGCAAGCAGCCGGGGAACCGGGCTTTGAGAAACTGCGACAGAAATGGCCCGAACTGGCCAATCATTGGCGCCTGAAACAGCTGCAGTACACCTGGCTGCGCGCGGTTACAGACGCCCATTCGGATTTTTGGGATGTCACCCAAGATGGTCTCGACTGGGCGCTCGAGGCGACTGAGTTACACGGCGACGCCACCCTGCGGCAACGGTTGCTGGATCTCTACTGGGAATTGCAGGCTTATCCGGAAGTTCCGGAAATGCTGCGCGCATTGAAATCGGGTGGATTGCAAACAGCGATTTTGTCGAACGGCTCACCACCGATGCTGGACGGCGCGGTCCAGTCTGCGGGTATCGGAGATGTTTTGGACGATGTGTTGTCGGTGGAAAGCGTCGGCGTGTTCAAACCGGACTCGCGTGTCTATGACCTTGTACAAGAGCGTTTCCACTGCGCCCGCGACGAGGTGCTGTTCGTCAGTTCAAACGGCTGGGACGCGGCCGGTGCCAGCGGCTATGGCTTTGCAACCGCTTGGGTCAATCGCGCCGGGGAACCGATGGACCGCTTGCCATGGAAACCTGCGCATGTACTGTCCGACCTAACGACGATTCCGCAACTGGCTGGACTTTAATGGCATTTTTCACTTCGTCTGATGACAGGCGTCTTTTTTTCGAGGACACCGGCTCTGGTGCGCCTGTGCTTTGCCTTGCCGGGTTAACCCGCAACAGCAAGGATTTTTCGTTCCTCACGCCGCATCTGGGAGACATGCGGGTAATTGCGATGGATTACCGCGGTCGCGGACGCTCGGACCATGACCCGGACTTCATGAACTACAACGTCCTTCGCGAATCTCAAGACGCGATCGAGTTGCTGGACCATCTTGGTTTGGACCGTGTGAATGTCATCGGCACCTCGCGTGGGGGGCTGATTGCCATGGCGCTAGCCGCCAGCCGTCCCGAACGGTTGTTGAGCGTTGTTCTGAACGACGTCGGTCCGGTATTGGAACCATCGGGCATCGCCAAGATCATGGAATATGTCGGCAAGCAGCCCGTTTCCAAAACATATGATTTGGCGGCACGGGCGCTTCAGCACGTCATGGGCCCCCAATTTCCCGGCGTGTCACTAACGCGTTGGCGGCAGCAGGCCGAAGTCCAATTCGACGAAACGCCTGATGGCCTGACCCTCAGCTATGATCCAGCGCTGCGTACAGCGCTTCTGGAACAGGCTGCTGCAGGGCCCGCCCCAGACCTGTGGCCCCTTTTTCAAGCATTGCAGGGCCTTCCAACCGGCGTCATTCGCGGCGCAAATTCGGACATTTTGGGCAAAGACACGCTGACTGAAATGCACAACCGCCACCCTGCTCTTATATCGGCAGAAATACCCGACCGTGGTCATCCCCCGTTTCTGGATGAACCACAGTCGGTAGAACTCATTCGCGAGGTACTGGTCACCGCATGAGCACACTTGAAATGATCGAGGCCGCCGCCGAGCGCCTCAGAGGGCATGTTCGCGAGACACCGATTCTAACCTCGCCGTTTCTGGACGAAATCGCGGGCCGCCGCGTGCTGGTGAAACCCGAGTGCCTGCAACACACCGGCAGCTTCAAGTTTCGGGGCGCCTGGTCGGCAATTTCGGCGCTCAGCGACGCGCAACGACAACGCGGCGTGATTGCCTATTCTTCGGGCAATCACGCGCAGGGCGTGGCCTTTGCTGCAGCTCAACATGGGATTTCGTCGGTCATCGTCATGCCCTCTGACGCGCCGTTGCTAAAAATCAATAACACCCGGGCGCTGGGGGGCGAGGTCGTTCTGTATGACCGCGCGAACGAAAGCCGCGAAGAAATCGGCGAGGCACTGGCGTCCCAACGCAGCCTGACCCTGATCCGGCCTTACGACGAACCTCAGGTCATCGCAGGACAAGGCACAGTCGGGTTGGAGCTGGCCCGGCAGACGGCCGATTTGGGTATCGAAAAGGCAGATGTTCTGGTGTGCTGCGGCGGCGGTGGGTTGACCTCAGGCATTGCGCTGGCGCTGGAAGGCCACGCGCCGGGGCTGCGGGCCCGCCCGTGCGAACCTCAGGGGTTCGACGACGTCAAACGGTCTTTGGCCATGGGGCATATCCAAAGCAACAACGCCGCATCGGGCAATATTTGCGATGCTATCCTGACGCCGCAACCGGGCCAGATCACATTTCCGATTCTGAACCGGCTGTGCGGTCCGGGCTTGTCGGTGTCCGAGGAAGACGCGCTGCGCGCCATGGCGCATGCGTTTTTGCGCCTAAAGATCGTGCTGGAACCGGGCGGGGCAGTGTCGCTTGCCTCGGCCCTGTACCGCGCGGACGAAATTGAAGGCGATGCAGTGATCGTGGTAGCATCGGGTGGCAACGCCGACCCCGAAGTCTTTAGAAAAGCGCTGGAATACCTGACCTGACAAGTCGTTTAGGCTGGGGCAACCTAACATGTGGGCGTGTGACGCCAGGGGATTGAGTCGTGCAGATCGCAGACATTGGAAACGTTCAAATCCACTATCGTATCGATGGTGATCCAGCCGGCGCGCCAATTGTGTTTGCCAATTCTTTGGGAACCGATCTGCGGCTTTGGGACCATGTTTTGCCGCACCTGCCCGCAGGGCTGCGTGTGATCCGCTTTGACAAACGCGGGCACGGTCTTTCGTCACAACCCCCGGCCCCCTATTCGATGGGTGCGCTTGTGAGGGACGTGGAAGGATTACTTGATTTTCTTGAAGTGCGCGATTGTGTGTTTGTCGGCCTTTCGATCGGCGGGCTAATCGGGCAAGGGCTGGCTGTCAAACGTCTGGATCAGGTCCGCGCCTTAGTCCTGTCCAACACCGCAGCCAAGATCGGCATACCTTCGATCTGGCAGGACCGCATGGACGCGGTACAAAAGGACGGGATCGAGGCCCTGGCGGATGCAACCATGGAGCGCTGGTTCTCAAAGACGTTTCGCGCATCGCCCGAGCATCTGCTTTGGCGCAACATGATGGTGCGGCAGCCCGTCGACGGATATCTGGGTTGCTGCGCAGCAATCTCTGGCACGGATTTCTACACCCCGACCAGCGGCCTGCGCCTGCCAACCCTTGGCATCGCCGGCAGCGAGGACGGATCGACCCCACCGGATCTTGTGCGGGAAACCGTTGACCTGATCCCCGGCTCTCGGTTCGAGCTGATGCGACGCGCTGGGCACTTGCCTTGCGTAGAACAACCGGCAGAATACGCGGCATTGCTGCACAGCTTTCTGACCGAAATCGGACATGTTTGAAGGAGCCTTGGTTTGGCCGATCTTCTGTTAGTCCATGGGTCCTGCCACGGTGCCTGGTGTTGGCGCGACCTTATCCCGGCGTTGGAAGCGCTGGGGCACGAGGTACGCGCCATTGACATGCCCAGTCACGGCTCGGATCCGACGCCCGTTGCCGATGTGACGTTAGACAGCTGTCGCGACGCGATTTTGGATACGACCTCGCCCAATACAATCATTGTCGGTCATTCCTGGGGTGGCTACCCGATCAGTGCCGCGGCCGAAGCCGCGCCGGATGCCATGCGCGCCCTTGTTTTTCTTGCCGCCTACGTCCCGCAGGATGGTCTTTCGATGGTGGAAATGCGCAAACGGTCGCCCCGGCAGACAATCCATGATGCGGTCGAAAAATCAACCGATGGCCTCTCGTATACGGTTACACCAAGCAAGGTGCATGACCTGTTCTACCACGACTGCCCACCCGAAACCGTGCCATTCGCGTTTGCGCGCTTGTGCCCGCAAGCCATCGCACCGCAGGACACCCCCCTGCCCCTGACCGGCAATTTCGACCGGGTTCCCAAGGCATATATCCGGACAACCGGTGACCGGACGATCCCGACCGAATACCAGGAACAGATGAGCCGCAGCGCCCCCGAGGCGATGCGTCATACGATTGACACGTCGCATTCCCCGTTCTTTGCACAACCGCAAAAACTAGCTGAATTGTTGGACAAAATCGCAAAGGACCTGCCTGGATCACAAGTCTGAGCGTGTCCCTTTCAACCTTCATTTTCTGCGGGTAAGGTCCGCCCAAATTATCATCCTTGCGGTACAAATGCGTCTTCCGTTTTTCTTCGTCCTTCTCACGGTCATGATCGACGCCATGGGCATCGGCCTTGTCTTGCCTATCATGCCGGAACTGATCGTCGAGGTTCAGGGCGGCACGTTGGCGACGGCTGCGATCTGGGGTGGCATCCTCAGCACCGCGTTTGCTGCAATGCAATTCGTGTTCGGCCCGGTTCTAGGCAACATTTCAGATGCATATGGGCGACGGACGGTCTTGCTGGTCTCGCTGTTCGTCATGTCACTGGATTACGTCGTCATGGCGCTTGCAGGCAGCATCTGGTTACTGTTGGTTGGCCGCATCGTCGGAGGCATTACAGCGGCCACGCATGCGACGGCAGCAGCCTTTATGGCGGATGTGTCCAAACCTCATGAAAAAGCAGCGAATTTCGGTTTGCTGGGTGCCGCGTTTGGGGTGGGGTTTGTGTTCGGTCCGGTGCTTGGCGGGCTACTGAGCGAATATGGTACGCGTGCGCCGTTTTGGGCGGCAGCTGGTTTGTCTGCTCTGGCCTTTGTTATCGGTGTTTTCGTCATGCCCGAGACGGTCACCGACAAGACGCGCCGGGCCTTCAGCCTGCGGCGCGCAAACCCAGTGAACTCGCTGCGCGCGATTGCGTCGTTGCCCGGTATCCGGCCGATGCTGTGGGTCTATCTCCTGTATTCCATCTCGATATATGTCTACCCGGCAATTTGGGCGTATTTCACAACCGAACGGTTCGGCTGGTCACCACAAATGATCGGCCTGTCACTGGGCGTCTACGGGATCGGCATGGCGGCTGTCCAGGGCGGTCTGATCCGTCCCGCAACCAAGTATTTGGGGGAACGCGTCACAATCATCTACGGCATGGGGTTCGAGCTGTTTAGCTTTTTTCTTCTGGCCTTCCTGACCAATGGGATCATTGCCTTGATGCTGATCCCGATCACCGCCATCGGAGCGGTTGTGACCCCTGCCCTGCAGGCCCTGATGTCGCGCAAGACGCCCGACTCGCAACAGGGTGAACTGCAGGGTGTACTGACATCCTTGCACGCTTTGTCGATGGTCATCGCACCGTTGCTCATGACCAGCGTGTTCGCTCAGTTCATTAAGCCCGACGCGGCGATCTACTTGCCAGGCGCACCATTCCTCTTGGCATTCGTCATGATGGTGATCTGTCTTCTTGTGTTTTCCCGTTCACGTGGGGTCATGGCATAACTACGACATCCCTTTGACAGATTCCGCCTTGCAGCGTCCCCATAAGCGCGCCACCGTAGCGCAAAGTGAGAGAGGGACAGCATGCAAACCATCAAAGCCGCCGTTTGCCGGGCGTTCGGTGAACCTCTGGTCATCGAAGACATTCAAATCGCACCACCAAAGTCAGATGAGGTCGAGGTGACCTTGGATGCAGTGGCAATTTGCCATTCGGACATATCATATGCCAGCGGCGCATGGGGTGGGCACCTGCCTGCTGTCTATGGGCACGAGGCTGCGGGAATCATTACTGCTGTTGGCGACTCGACTGGTGGATTTGAGGTTGGGGACCCGGTTGTCGTCACCCTGATCCGGGCATGCGGCTCGTGCCCGTCGTGCGCGGGGGGAAAGCCAACTGTCTGCGAAACGCCTTATGACACGGTCAAAGGACCTTTGAGCACGGCAGACGGCGGACCGCTGGAACAAGCAATGGCCTGTGGTGCATTTTCCGAAAAGGTTGTGGTCAGCCACCGACAGATCGTCAAAATTCCGCACTCTATGCCCAAAGACGTCGCCAGCCTGCTGTCCTGCGGAGTGATCACGGGCGTCGGTGCCGCCGTCAATGCCGCCGGGCTGCGTCCCGGACAGGACGTGGTCGTGATCGGCGCGGGTGGCGTTGGGCTGAATGCGATCCAGGGTGCGCGGATCGCAGGGGCGCGCCGCATCGTGGCCGTGGACATGACCGAAGAGAAGTTGGCTATCGCCAAGGAATTTGGTGCAACCCATGGCGTATTGGCCGATCAGAAAGCCCCCTGGAAGGCCGCTTACAAAGCGCTTGGTGGTCGTGGCGCAGACGCTGTCTTGATTACTGTCGGCGCAATCCCTGCCTATGATCAGGCCCCTCGTTACTTGGGCCCCGGTGGCAAGGCGATTATGATCGGGATGCCGCATTCCGGGGATATGGCAAGTTACGAACCGGTTGTTCTGGCTGCACTGGGTCAGGGTTTGATCGGATCAAAAATGGGCGATGTTGTCATTCAGCGGGATATTCCATGGATGATCGACCTCTATGATCAGGGACGCCTGAAACTGGATGAACTGATTTCGGGCCGGTGGTCGCTATCGCAGATCAACGAAGCGATCGAGGACACCAAAACCGGATCTGCCAAGCGAAACGTGATCGTTTTCGACAGGGCTTAACCCAGCAGGGCAGGAGATCACCTGATGAAGCTGCAAGACCTCGACATCATCGTTACAGCCCCTCCTGCGCCTGGTTGGGGCGGGCGGTATTGGATACTGGTCAAAGTCACGACCGATACCCGGATCACTGGCTGGGGCGAATGCTATGCATCCTCAGTTGGTCCCGAGGCAATGCGCCATGTCATTCAGGACGTGTTCGAACGGCACATGCAGGGCGAGAACCCCGAAAACATCGAACTGATGTTCCGCCGAACATACTCCAGTGGATTTACACAGCGTCCTGATCTGACGGTCATGGGCGCCTTTTCCGGACTGGAAATCGCGTGTTGGGATATTCTGGGCAAGGATCGCGATCGCCCGGTCTATGCCTTGCTAGGGGGATTGGTGAACGAACGCATAAGGGCCTACACCTATCTGTACCCCCTGCCCCAACATAACCTGAACGATTTCTGGACGTCGCCTGAACAAGCTGGCGAATGTGCCGCCGAAATGGTCCGGCGCGGGTTCACAGCCGTCAAGTTTGACCCCGCCGGGCCTTACACTGTTCGGGGCGGGCACATGCCTGCGATGTCTGATATCTCGATGTCTGTGGCGTTCTGCAAAGCGATCCGAGAGGCCGTGGGTGACAAAGCCGATCTACTGTTTGGCACCCACGGCCAGTTCAACACCGCGGGCGCAATTCGTCTGGGTCAAGCACTCGAGCCCTATTCACCGCTTTGGTTCGAGGAACCCACCCCCCCCGACATGATCGAAGACATGGCTCGTGTCGCGCGAAATGTTCGGATTCCGGTCGCGACCGGTGAACGCATGACCACTAAGGCCGAATTCGCGGCCGTTTTGCGGGCTGGGGCGGCAGAAATCCTTCAACCCGCGCTGGGTCGTGCCGGCGGGATTTGGGAGATGAAGAAGGTGGCCGCTATCGCTGAAGTCTTCAACGCCCAGATGGCCCCACATTTGTATGCCGGGCCAGTTGAATGGGCAGCGAATATTCATTTGGCCGCCTCCATCCCCAACCTGCTGCTGCTTGAGACCATAGACACGCCGTTCCACGATCGACTCATCAACAGCTCATTGCAGGTTGAGGCCGGATTTGTCCCTGCGCCGACCGCACCCGGCCTTGGCATCGAGGTGAACGAAGATCTTGCCCGGGCGCACCCTTTCAACGGTGATGGCCTGCATCTGCAGATGCAGGAAGAGCCCTGTGATTACGTGAACGGAAACGCCTTTCAAGGTGGTGCCCCTGCAACCGAGGGGTGACAACCCAATAGGTCTTGGGGCACATTGACCCAACCAATAGGTGTTAAACAGGCCACACGTGACACTTGAAGACGACCAAACCGAACAAACCGAAGCCGCGCTATCTGAAATGAAAGAAAGCGCGGCTCGGGCCTCTGCATTTCTGAAAACGCTCGCGCATGAGGGGCGGTTGATGATCCTGTGCCATCTGGCCGACGGCGAAAAATCCGTGGGTGAATTGGAGGCCTTGTTGCGTATCCGTCAAGCTGCGGTCAGTCAGATGCTGGCACGCCTGCGCGCTGAAAACATTGTTGCAACGCGCAGGGACGGAAAATCCATCTATTACTCGCTGAACAACGACGGCGCGGCGCAGGTGATTGCTGTTCTTTACGATATGTTCTGCAGCCCCGATAGCGAATAACGCTTAGTTCGATACGTAGCCCGCGATCACCTGCAACAGTTTGAACGCGGTTGCGGCGTCGTTTTCGACCACGGCCAGGAATTCCTCTTCACCAATACGCAGGCACGACAGTTCCGTCTCGGCGATCATGCTCAGCGCCCGAGGTTCCTTGCGGATCAGGCCCAACTCTCCGACCAGGGCACCGGGGCCGACCGTGGCAATCAACTGATCCACTCCGTCAGTTTGCGGAAGGTACAACCCGGCCTCCCCGTCCAGCACCACATAGGCACCGTCGGTTGGCTGATCGTCTTTAAGGAAAACAACCTCTCCTGCTTTGGCATCGAACCAGCGCGCGCCAAAGGCCAGCAGGCGCAGCTGTCGGCGGTCCAGCCCGGAAAACAGCGGTGTCTGTTCCAGTGCGCGCAGCTTGCGCGAAAGGTCAGCCGAGGCGGCACTGTCTTCTTCCACGTCCGCAGGTCCTTCATCCGAGACGACCCGACCTTGCCTGATTTCCACATACATGTCGAACACGCTCGGGTTTTCGAACTGGTCGTTCAGGTAGATCACCGTGGTATCCGGCAGCAGAGCGCGTAGATTTTTGTACACGGCCACTTTCGAGGCCATGTCATAACTGGCCAACGCGTCCTCTAGGATCAGAATATCCGGTTTCTTGATCGTCGCGCGCGTAAAGGACAGAGGTTCAGCAAAGACCGCTGGCAGGTTTTGGCCGCCAAGCGCCACCGGCACGTCATAGATCAGCTCAACCACCAACGGGCGCGCACCATTTTCGTTCAATACATCCACGATCAGTTTGCGCGCCTCGTCCGAACGGGCGCCACCGATCTGACTGACCTTTCCAAACAGGGCGTTCTCCAGAACTGTCAATCCCGGCGCAAATTTTGATTTGTCCAAAGGCACAAATACATCCAGCAACCGCTCCAGCAGCTTTTCGGAATGGCTATGCCGCAGCTCAAGAATGCGGTCCTTGAGGTCGTCGGTGAAGGCTGGTCCGATCTGTTCCGCCGAAATCACAAACGGAACGGCCAGCAGGTTGGCCAGCTGTTCATCATTCAGGCCCGATACGCCCTCGTTCCGGGTCTTTTCGACAAGCTCGACCGCAGCCTCGTACGTTTGCGCCTCTAGTCCCAGTTTGCGAAACAGCGGGTGATCGGTGCCGTCCAGGCCGAAAATCTGGCGCAGCATCTCAATCACATCGCGTGTCAGGCTCACCAGTGTTTCGTCCAGACCAAATTCGCGCAACTGCTCAAGGAACACGGTCTGCTGCGCCAAAAGCTCTTGTGTGACGGGGACTTTGGGGGTGGCGAACAACAAGTTCTCCGCAACCGGCAAGGCAGGGTTATAGCGATTGCGGTCAAAGATCAGAGCCTGTTGCTCTAGCCCTGTTGCTTTCACCGCATCCTGAACCAAAGGTCGCAGTTCGACCAGTTTGTCGGCCAGCTCGGGATGCTCGGCGGCATCGAAGACCTGTTCGGCCCCGCGCAAAAACAGCGCGGCGCCGGAACCCATCCCGTCAATCAGTTTCAACCACCAGTCGCGCACCTCTTCAGCGCTGTCCAATCCCGCAGTCGTCGGGTCCAGCCAGTTTGCCTTGAAGGGGTCCGGGCTATTGCCCGCCCGCAGCGTCTCATCATATCCGGGGTCGTTTGTTTCGGTTGTTTGCGGCTTGAACCGCATCGGCATCATGACGTTGTCGCCCAGCGTTCCCTGGAACATCACAGGCCGTGACGAAGCATACCCAATACGGGCGGCCACGACGCTTTGATGCAGCTCTGACAAACGGATACCACCGATCTGCACCCGGCCCGAGCTGGGCAGAATTTCCCGTGTCAGCAACTCGGCCATCGCGCGGCGATCTTCTTCGCTGGGGGCCGCGATCCCGATGATTTTCCCGCTGGGAAAGGACAGGTTCAAATCATCCAGAACCTGGTTACCGTCCATATCGCGGACCGAAACATGGTCGAGCACGATGTCACCGTTCAGCCTTGGCGTAGCCTCGGGTTCGCCATCGAACAGTTTCTCGTCATGCATTCCGGAAGGTGCAAACCGTTCCGTCACCACGTCCCAGCGCAGCGACATGTCCTGTGTCTGGTTATAATAGGTCAGTAGTTCCTTCCACGGTGAGCTGAGATCCTTATACGCGGCCAGCGCCGCGACCAATGCACCCAGCGAAACCGACCCCTGCAGGACCAGAAGACCGCCAACCAAATAGAACAGGAACGGCGTCAGCTGCGAGATGAAGTTGTTTATGAATTTCATAAAGAACTTCTTCTGGTAGATCTCGAACCGGATACCAAAAAGGCGCCCCAGCTGCTCAGACACCATCGCCCGGCGGTATCGCCACCCACCATTGGCTCGCAACGTGGACGCGCCCGCCGCGTTCTCGCCGATCTGGGCGGCCAGCAGACGAACCTCTTGAATGCGTTTTTTGTTCAGAAGGTTGATCTGACGCTGCAGTTTCGGAATCAGCCAGGCTTGCAGAGGGATCAGCGCGACTGCCGCCAGCCCAAACCAGAAGCTTTGCAGAAACAGGAAGGACAGGATGGTGATCATCTGACCCGCCTGCAAAACCGGTTGGCTGATCGCGTCCCCCATGAGCCCGCCCATCGGCTCGCTTTCGGCGGTGACCATCGACACCAGCTCACCTTGGCTGACGCGTTCGAAATAGGGTTGAGGGAAACGCAACGCGCGGCTGATCAGCACGTACCGGAACCGGCGCAACATACGCTCGCTCAGCACGCCTTTCATTGTGTTGATGCGCATTTTCATCAGTCCATGCGCCAGCACCGCGATCAGAAACCCGATACACAGAATGATGAGGAATGTCGTCTGAGGCAGGCTATAACCCCAGACATCTACAACCGGGCTGGCCGCGCCAATCGCATCGTTGATGATGCGTTTGGGAAGTTCGAGCGTCAGATAGAGAAGTGGAAACAGCGTGGACGTCACGGCCAGAAGAATCAACTGGTCGCGCTTCGAGTATTTCCAAATAAACTGGAAAATTGAACGTTCTATGGAACCTGCCCCTACTACGGATCACTGAAACAGTCTTGACGAAAGTGCAGTAAATCCAACACTGTGAATTTACGTTAGTCCAGCCAAAAGAGGCAAATAGTTTCCAGTTTGAACAGTTAATTGCCAAGTGTGAACAAGTTCATTTGCGCAACCACAGATTAGTGCCTAGACTCTGTCTGGGACGATATCGGGAGGACTCATTTGACTGCCAGTATAGGCGCAGTGCTATTGATGCTCTGCTTGTTGCAGATCAAACATATGTTTGCGGATTTTTTTCTCCAGACTCCTAAAATGTTGGCAGGGCGCGGTGAGTATTTTCACGCGGGCCGCGCGCAGCATGCGGGTGTGCATGTCATCGGGTCAGTGATCGTCTTTTTGATTTTTGGCGCGCCATGGTCGTTCATTCTGATCATTGCGGCGCTGGAATGGATTGTTCATTTCAATATTGATTTTGCCAAGGCCAGCTATTCGGACAAAAAACAACTGATGCCGACGCAAGCCGCGTTTTGGCGGGCTGCGGGTCTGGACCAGTGCCTGCACAACCTGACATACATCGCCATGGTTTGGGCCTGGGCTGAATTCGCGACCTGATCAGCGATTGCTTCAGGCGACGTTTTCCAGGGATTGCGGACAATACGCGTCCAGCCACATTCGATCCAATTGGTCGATTCTAGCGGCATCGAAACGTTCTTCTTCCTCCCAATAGCGACCAGACGAAACGAAGTAATTCAACTGTGCCTCTGCCTGCAGTGCCGCTTGCATACCCTTTGTCGAAAGCAGCCTGTCAGACATTAGGGTGTCAGTCGTCACCGAAGGAAAAACCAGCCGGCTTTCACCCTGCGACAGTCGAACCACGCGGCAGTTCTGCGCGGCACCGAACAAAGCCAACCGGGCGGATTTTGCCTCGAGCGATCGCAGCGTCACATCAGCGCGCAAAGGGTCGGCTGCTCCGTTGCCGTAAAAATGGGTCTTGCCGGAATTCGGGTAAATCATGTCACAGCCAAAAAAGGCCAAGACGGCTGGCTGCAGCGCGGCCAAGGCCCAGTAACCAGCCGTAAACGCCATCGTGCCACCGGCATAAACAAATCCGCCAAACTTGTTTTGATGCGGAACGTATTCATCCGCCTCGACGATGCTTTGGCTGCGGACCAGTTCGTCCGGACGATTGCAGATAGGGAAGTCCTCAGGATGGATGAGAAAATCCCAATCGTCGCGGATACGCCAGGCGTTGTTGATTGCAACGATGTGGGTAAACGGATCCCTCGACCACTCCCGAGCTGCAGCGGCGGCCGGTGCACTTCCAAGAATCAAAACGCGATGCGTCGGTTCGGCCATTCTGGGCCCTGCCCTTTTCCAGTTCCCCGGAAGGATAGGGCGATTTTTTTCTTTAACTACCCCAGTACAGAAAAACTGCTTTCTTCGTTGATCGGGCGCTTGCGGGAATAGAACCCGACATCAATGCTCCGCCCGATATAGGGAAGTTCGTATTGCAGCGGCTGCGCATCGTGATCCGCGCCGCCTTCACAATACGCGATCAGGGCCGTCATCATCTTGCCTGCGATCGGCGCGTTCTTGTACTGGTTCCCACTGGTCCCGCAGGCCATGTAGAACCCCGGCAGGCTGGATTTGTCATATATCGGAATCCAGTCTGTGGATGCGTCATACAGGTCCACAACTCCGCGCGTTTTGGACGGGATGCCAAGACTTGGGACGCGCTGCGCGTATCGCATGGCCTGCGTTGTCCACTGGTCGGTGAAATCGTGGTTGTAATCCACATCATCCTCACACCACTGATGCGGGTCACATTCCGGATCTTCCGAGCCAATTAGAATGTGGTTGCCGTGCTCGGGTCGACAGTAGCAGGCAATATCGCTGTCCGAGACAATCGTTCCGTCGTTTTCGAAATCAAACCCCTCGGGTGCGGGGACGTGCACAACCTCTTGCCGCAACGGGCGGGTTTCGATCGTCATATCATCCAGGACACCCGCCATCTTGTTGATGATCGCTGAGCCGGGGCCCGCGACGTTCACGACGACTTTTGCGTGGATTTCTTCGCCCGAGACAAGTTTAACACCCGAAACCCGACCGTCGCTGGACAATACCTCGACCACTTCGGCACCAGTGCGCACTTCTGCGCCATGCAGCTTGGCAGCATCCATCAAGTTCTGCGCGGACAAAGCCGGGTCCGTGACATATCCCGCCTGCGGCCAGAACACGCCGCCCTGCATCTTGCGCCCGTTCGGATGCCCGAATTCCGGATCATCCATCCGGCGCGCCGGCGCGAAACTGTCCTGCGAGTAGATCGGCAAGCGCTCACCGACTTTATCTGATGACCATTCTTCGAACGGGCAATCCAGATCGGCGCTGTTCTTCATGTGCTTTTCAAGCAAGCCATTGGCATCGGTCTTCATCACCAGACAGCCGGTCTCGCGGAATTGCGCCAGATTAGCATCCTCGGGCAGGCCGAGGTAGTCCGCCCAATCGCGCCAATAGTGGTAACCTTCCCACGCAAACGCCGTTCCATCGAAGGTCGAATAGTGCATCCGAATAATAGCACATGACCCCGCGGTCGAACCGTGGCCAACCTGACTGTTTCGGTCCAGCGACAAGGTTTTCCAGCCTGCTTTGGCCATTTCAAAGGCGATGGCCGCGCCGATCACACCTGTTCCGATGATGATTGCGTCAGGTTGACTCATGAGGCTTCTCCCTTCCAATAGCGCATTGAATAGGCGCTGAATTCTTCGACTTCTTCGGTCTTGGGCTCAACCCCGGTGAAGACATAAAGGTAATGCGGAACCATTGCGATCCGCGTGGACATTGGCTCGTTCAGCTGTGCCAGATCATAACCGATCTGCATATAGTACAGCACGCGGGCACGCGTTTCGGCCTCGACTTCGGAATAGCCATAGCGCGCGAACATGGCGTGAAGCGCTTCGAGCCTGCGCGCATCCGATTGATCAAGCGCCCGGCGCACTTTGCCTGATTTGCGCGCCCAATCCCGGACGGCAAAATCCAACGCGGTATCGAACAGTTCAGTATTCACCACGCAACGATGTACGTTGCAAACGGCTGCGGTTATCGTATCCGCCGTGGCCTTGGCCTGCGCGATCAAAGCCGCTGTATTCGTCGCATGCCAGCGCGCCAGCAGGGCGTCCAAAAGCTCTTGCCGGGATTTGAAATACCAATAGAAGGACGACCGCGACACGGCCATTCGTTCAGCCAGGTTCAGGACCTTGATTTGGTCCACACCGTCCGAGATCAGGACATCCATAGCCACGTTCAGCCAGTCGTCACGCGTGACCTTGATATTGCCGACCAACGGCTCAGCTTCGGGGTCGTCCCTGTGCAGGATGGGCTTGGTACTCATTCAACTCTCCGGCGGAGCGCCGCCCTCAGCGGTACGGCGCGCAATGAACTCATGCAAGGCACCCATGCGGTCGCTGTCACATGAAGGCGCTTTGAAGTCAGACAGAATACTCTTCCAAACCGCGGTCGCGCGATGATTGGCATCCATCGATCCGCGCTCTGTCCAGGTTCCGAAATTTGCGTAACCGTGCAAATGCGGTTCATAGAATTCGGTGTTGTACCGCTCCATCGTCTGGCTTGAGGCAAAGAAGTGCCCGCTGGGTTCGACTTCGCTCAGGGCGGTGTCGAAACCGATCTCGGCTGTACCTGCCTGCGCCCCTGCACAAAGCTCGGCCACCATGTTCAGGACCTCGGCGTCACAGATCATTTTCTCAAAAGAAACGGTTAAGCCACCCTCCAGCCAACCGGCCGAGTGAATGATTACCGTCGCCCCTGCCATCAGACAGCCCCAAAGACCAAACTGGTTTTCATTCGCTGCTTGAACATCGTTGATGTTCGACGCTGATCCGGCAGCCGACCGCCAAGGTAGGCCCAGATGCCGGGCCAACTGGCCTGCGGCAAGCGAAGCCTGGAAGTGTGAGGGTGTTCCAAATGCAGGCGCACCCGATTTCATGTCCACGTTGCTGGTGAACGTGCCATAGCAAACCGGCGCTCCTGACCTGGCCAGCTGGGTCAGTGTCAACGCCGCCAACGCCTCGGCATGCGAAAGTGTGATCGCGCCGGCCACGGTGATCGGGGCCATTGCACCCATCAGCGTAAACGGCGTGATGATCGACATCTGTCCATTGCGGGCGAAATCTATCAGCCCTTGCGCCATCGGTATGTCCAGCGTGCGCGGGCTGTTCGTATTGATGATCGTGTAGCAATGTGCGCCCGCCTGAAACTCATCGTCCGACAGGCCCCGTGCGATGGATAGCATTTCAAAGCAATCCATCACCTGCGGCGTCCCGCGTGAGAAAAAGAACGGGAACTTGTCCGTCAGTTCCATCTGCGCCTTCGTCGTAAAATAGTGGCGCAGATGGGTCGGCACGTCCTGAGGCTCGACCTGAGGCGAGATCATCTGGAACACATCGAAATGGTGCGTCAGCTTGAGGAACTCCAGATAGTCCTGTCCAGTGGCCGGGCGACGCCCGCGTTCAAGGTCCGTCGCGTTCGGTGCCCCCGCCCCCGGTTGAAACACCAGGCTGCCCAGCTCAAGTGTGAAGTCCCTGTGCCGCGTGCCAGCATTGCACGCAATCGACTTTGGCGCCGATGCGACGGCCGCCTCAACAATGTCGCGGCCGATGAAGACCATCTCGGTATCTTCATCTACACGCGCGCCAGCCTTTTCAAATATGCGCCGCGCTTCAGGCAACAGACATTTGACCCCTAGCTCTTGCAGTGTCCGCAGTGCTGTCTCGTGCATTTCCGCAATCTGATCCGCCGGGAACACCTCCATCAAAGGAAACGGATTTTTGAGTTGTCGGTAGTTCACATCGCGTGTCGGGCCACTGGCGACATCGGCTCCACGTCCGCGCCTTCGTCGCCCGCGTTCAGGTGTTTGCGACATCATCGTCAGCCCCTCATCGCTTTGCCTTGAGGATCGTAAGGCGAAGGTGCGATGACCCGCGCCGAGCGCTCAACGCCAACTACGTGCACCGACAATTCTGTCCCCGGCTCGGCCTTTTCGCGGTTGACTAACGCCATTGCCAGCGACTTTCCAGTGTAGTGTCCATACCCGCCCGAAGTGACGAAGCCCACGCGCTCATCGCCTGCCCAAACGGGTTCGTATCCGCTGGCGTCCGCATCATCGGCGTCCACTTCCAGTGTCACCTGTATCTGCGCCGGACCGTTTCCGTCGCGCTCAGCCAGAGCGGCCTCTTTGCCGACAAAGTTTTTGTCCCAATCGATCCAGCGATCCATGCCGGTCATTCCCGGGGTGTAAAGCTGCGTGAACTCTGCCGACCAGATGCCAAAGCTTTTTTCAAGCCGCGTTGAAAGCATCGCGTTGAAACCGCACTCGCGAATGCCCTCTTCGGCACCGGCCTCCAGCAACATGCGGCGCAGCTTGATGTGGTCACCGTAGCGGCAGTTGATCTCATACCCTTTCTCGCCGGTCACCGACATACGCGCGACGCGCGCGCGGACCAACCCGATGTCAAAATCTCCACAGCCCATGAATTTCAGACCCGAGATGTCCTGTTCAGCCAACTTTTCGACCACGGCTTGCGACTTGGGACCAACCACCGCGAACCCGCAATATTCCTCGCCCAGATCCCGGACAGTAACGCCGTCGATTATGTGATCGTCAAACCAGCGCATGTGCCAAGCCCGCAGGTAATAGCTGCCCATGATCCACCAGGTACCATCGCCCCAGTTCAGAACGGTCAAGTCCCCCTTTAGCCGCCCATTTTCACCCAGCATAGGCGCCAGCTTTGCGCGACCCGGCGCAGGTAGTTTCGAGGCCATGACTTTATCGAGCCACACTTCTGCATTTGGTCCCGAGACCTCAAACCGGGAGAATCCCGAGATATCCATCAAGCCAACGCCTTCGCGGATTACCTTGCATTCGTCAGCTACGATATCGTGCGCATTTGACCGCTTGAGCGTCGGTGTTTCCTCGAACCCTTTCGGCGCGAAATACAGCGGCACTTCAAGATCCCAGCTGACGCCCCATTTGCAGCCCGCATCCGTCATCGCGTCATGCGCCGGGGCCATCTTTAACGGTCGGCCCGCAGGCAATTGCTCGTTCGGGTAGGTCATAACAAAGCGACGGGAATAAAACTGGCCAGTGGTTTCACGGATGTATCGCTTGTTCTGTGCAAAATCGCCAAAGCGTGCCACATCCATCGGCCAGGCATCCGCCTCGGGCTCGCCATGGATCATCCATTCGGCCAGCGTCTTGCCGACGCCGCCGCCCTGCAGGAAACCTGCCATCACCGCACAGGCTGACCAATAGCCGCGCTTGCCCGGCACCGGACCGACCAGCGGGTTGCCATCGGGGGCAAAGGTGAAGGCACCGTTTACCCAAGTCTTGATGCCCACGTTCTGAACCGACGGGTAACGTTCAAAGCCTAGCATCAGCTCATTCTCGATCCGATCAAGCTGTTCCTGAAACAGCTCTTCACCATAGTTCCACGGCGCGCCGTCCATCGCCCAATGTTCATGATCGACCTCATAGATCCCGACCAGAACGCCTTTTTGGTCCTGCCGCATATAGGTGAACCCTTCGAGGTCAACGGTCATTGGCATCTCGAATTCGGCCTCAGCGACCTCAGGCACAGTATCGGTGATCAAGTAGTGGTGCTTCAGCGGAGACACAGGCAGCTCCACCCCCGCCATACGTCCCACTTGCTTGGCCCAAAGGCCAGCGGCGTTAACCACGTGTTCGCAAGTGATCGTGCCCTTGTCGGTGACAACCTGCCAGCCATCGTCGGTCTGGATCAGCTCCTCGACCTTGGTTTCCTCATAATACTCAGCACCGCGTTTCTTGGCCGCTGTTGCGTAAGCCTGCACCGTGCCGGTTGTGTCGATATAGCCCTCGCGGTCAGCCCACATCGCGCCCAATACGCCGTCGGTCGACATGATCGGGCAGCGCCTTTGCGCTTCTTCCGGAGAAAGCAATTCGCAGTCATCGATGCCAATGGACTGAAATATGCGATAGTTGGCTTGCAACCACTCCCACCGTTCCGGCGTACCGGCCAATGTCAGGCCACCAGTCATGTGCAACCCGATATTCTGGCCGGATTCCTTTTCGATCTCGCTGAGCAGGTCGATAGTATACGCCTGCAAGGATGCCATGTTTGGGTCCGCATTCAGAGCGTGAATGCCGCCAGCCGCATGCCAGGACGAGCCGGACGCCAGCCGCCGCCGTTCCAGCATAACCACATCCGTCCAGCCAAACTTGGCCAGATGATACAGAACCGAGGCGCCCACGACGCCGCCCCCGATGACCACAACGCGATACTGAGATTTCATCCTGCGCTCCCCTGTATGACTAAGGAAGGACGCTAGTGACACTGTTCACTTCTGTCTAGACATTTCTGTACAGTTCCGCGCAAGCGAAGAAACGGCCTCGGGCCAGCAGTTTCTAGAGCTGAGCGCTGGGACGGGATGCGACCTTGTCGAACCATGCCAAAGTGGCTGTATTTTCTTGTGGAATCCGTTTCTTGATCACGCGGGCAAAGTCCACAAAGACAAAGGTGGAAATGTCCGCGATGGTGAAGTCGGCACCTGCGATAAACGCACTTTCGCCCAGCCGCTGTTCGAGCAGCGAAAAGAAATGATCAACCCGCGCGGACCCTCGCTGAGCCAATTCCGGAATTTGCCGGTGATTCACCGGACCCGGAATCGCCCTGTCCGCAAAGGCCGGATGCGTGTTGCGCAAGGCCTCGGCAACAGGCATGCCGCCCTGTTGTTCGACAATGCTGTTCCACATCAGAACCTGTCCCTTTTCATCGGGTGTGCGCCCCAATAGCGATGGCTCGGGAAACCGCGCCTCAAGGTAAGCGGCGATCCCAAGATTCTCGGTTAGCGTGCTGCCCTCATCCGTCACCAACACGGGGACAGTTGCATTCGGGTTCACCGCGCGAAATTCGTCGCTGAGTTGCTCACCTTTGCCGATCGAGATTTCTCGGGTTTCGATATCCAAACCCTTTTCGGCAATGAACATGCGCGCGCGCCGCGGGTTGGGGGCCGTGGAACAATCATAGAAAAGCATTGAGGTTCCCTTCCAGGTCAGCGGCGGTAGATAAAACAGCGCCCCGCGACGGCCCCTTCAGGAAGGGAAACTTCGGTCAAAGTATCGAAATACATCCGGTCGCTGGACACCATCAAACCACCCTCGGCCAATAGCGGCTCGATCAATGGTGAGACAAATCTGGCGAAGTCGTCGTTCTTTTTGCGGTTGTGACCGCCCAAGTCGGCGTGGATCAGACTGGCTGTGGCTCCGAACCGATCCACCGAGGCCGGTAGTGTTTCGCGCACATCCCCCAAAATCACCCGATCTTCGGGCGGCGTGGAATCCGGATGCGACGCCACGGCGCGCTCGAACACATAAACAGGTCGACCTGAAATATACTGCACCATGTGATGATAGGTGCGCCCATTGCCCAACCCCAGTTCGAACACTGGCCCAGGCATTCCTTTGGTTTCAGAGATGGCGAAATCCAGACAGGCCCGTTGGGACACCATACGGTCGATGAACAGATCCAGGCGGCTTTGGTTGTCGGGCACGGGGAAATCTCTCCTTGATATCAGTCAGCTCATGATTTGGGGCCGACACCGCATGTGATGACAAATCCTCAAGGATTTGTGTAGGTAAATTGGCCTAAGTTTCACATTTTCGCGACAATTCGGCCCAAGAACGGGTTTGACTACACAGGCACAACCGCGCGAGACTAAGTCAAAAAACACAGGGAGTTGAATACGCCGATGTCGAACCACGGACGAACGGGTGGAAAACCCGCATGACTGCGTTGTTGTCCGTCAGAGACCTCAGCATCGGTTTTGGTGCGGGCGACTCAGTTGTCAAAGGTGTCAACTTTGATGTCGAGGCTGGGCAGACATTGGCTCTGGTCGGTGAATCCGGATCGGGAAAAACCATCTCGTGCCGGGCGGCCTTGCGTATTTTACCACGTGCCGCGCAAATCCGCAGTGGCACGATAACCCTGAACGATTCGAAAGGCTTCGAGGATCTGACCAAGATCAGCGAGCGACAGATGCGTGAAATTCGCGGCAATCGGGTTTCGATGATTTTTCAGGAACCGATGCGATCGCTATCCCCGTTGCACAAAATCGGCAATCAGGTCAGCGAGGTCTTGTGGCTGCATCGGAGCGCGTCCGAGGCGCAAGCCCGCAAAGAGGTCCTGACCCAATTCGAACGCGTGGGCTTTCCTGATCCGCAGCGCGCCTATGATTCTTACCCGTTCGAGTTGTCGGGCGGCATGCGCCAGCGCGCCATGATTGCGATGGCCATGGTTTCCAAGCCGGAACTGCTGATCGCGGATGAGCCGACGACCGCGCTGGACGTAACGACACAAGCGCAAGTGCTTGGTCTGATCAAAGAACTACAGCGCGAGACAGGAATGGCTCTGATCCTTGTGACGCACGATCTTGGTGTGGTTGCCAATATGGCAGAACAGGTCGTTGTCATGCACAAGGGTCGCGTGATGGAGGCAGGGGCAGCCGCCCCGATCCTAAGCGCCCCGGCGCACCCCTACACACAACAATTGTTCAACGCGGCCCCTGCAATTCCCGACGAAGACTCGGTCGGGCTGCCTATGCCGGATGATGACCTCATTCTACAGATGAAGGGGGTGTCCAAGACCTACACTATGCGGTCCAGCAGGGGCTGGCAGGGGGACAAGCTGATCCATGCCTGCCGAGGTGTGGATCTGAAATTAGCCCGCGGCAAAACACTGGCAATCGTCGGCGAAAGTGGCTCGGGCAAAACAACGGCCGCGCGGATCGCCCTTGGCGCGGAACTGCCCGATCCGGGTGGCGAGGTTCTGTTTCGCACCTCGCCAGGCGAAGACCCGATCACCGTGCACCACATGAACCGCTCTCAGCGCACGGCCTTTCAACGCAAGGCGCAGATGGTGTTTCAGGATCCGTACAGCTCTCTCAGCCCACGGATGCGCATTCAGGACGCTCTGACCGAACCATTGGAAATCCACTCCATTGGTTCGACCGCCGAACAGCGGGACAAAGCGGTCGAGATGCTGCAGCGCGTCGGACTGAATGGTGATATGCTCAAACGCTATCCCCATGCCTTTTCCGGCGGACAGCGGCAACGCCTGTCGATTGCGCGGGCGATGATGCTGGACCCGCAGCTGATTGTCTGTGACGAACCGACATCGGCACTGGATGTATCGGTTCAGGAACAGATCCTGACCTTGCTGGAAAACCTGCAGGACCGGTTGAACCTGTCCTACCTGTTCATCTCGCACGACCTTGCGGTTGTGGCGCGCATTGCCGACGAAGTGGCCGTGATGCGCCGGGGTCTTGTCGTCGAACAGGCCCCGCCCGAGACACTGTTTTATAACCCCCGACACCCTTACACCAAGGCGCTGATTGCCGCCCAACCAGAACCCGACATCAACCGGCCCATCGACCTGAAACTGGTTGCGTTGGGCGCAGGTTCACCAGACAGTTGGGATGACACCTTCCGATTTACGGACTCCGTGATACCTTCACTGGTAGAGATGGAGCCCGGCCATAAGGTACGATGCCATGTTTAAAACCACTCGCCCGCTTATTCTGGCTGCCACGTTGGCCGCCACTTTGGTCCTGCCCGCCACGGCAGGAACACCGACCCTTCAGGAAAGCGAATTCTGGAAAGCCGAGGTCAGCGCCGGGAACTTGCCGCCGGTCGCAGAGCGCCTGCCAACCGAACCTCTGATCGTGGATCTGGCCGCGAAAGGCCGCAAGTTTGGTGCCCCAGGTGGTACCCTGCGCACCATGGTGACCCGCTCAAAAGACATCCGCCAGATGGTCGTCTACGGGTATGCGCGACTGGTTGGGTTTGACGAAAACTACGAAATCGTCCCTGATCTGCTGGAGTCCTATGAAAACGAAGGTAATCGAAAGTTCACACTGCATCTGCGTGACGGGCACAAGTGGTCCGATGGGTCACCCTTTACCTCGGAAGACTTCCGGTATTGGTGGGAGGATGTCGCTAACAACGAGTTGCTCAGCCCATCTGGCCCACCGGATTTCCTGATTGTTGAAGGCAAAACGCCAACCGTGACCTTCCCGGACGAGACGACTATTGTCTTTGAGTGGGAAGACCCAAATCCTGATTTCCTGCAATCGCTGGCCCAAGCGCGCCCGCCATTCATTTACCGACCGTCTGAATTCCTCAAACAGTATCACGAGAAGTTCGCAGATGCTGAAGACCTCGCCTTTCAGGTCGAAGACGCACGGGTCAAAAGCTGGGCGGCGCTGCACAACAAGCTGGACAACCTCTACAAGTTCGACAACCACGAACTCCCGACGCTGCAGCCTTGGCTGAATGCAAGTTCGGGCAAGAAGATCCGCCACAATTTCGTTCGCAACCCATATTATCACCGCATCGATTCCAACGGCGTTCAGTTGCCCTATATCGACGTTGTCGAGATGGAAATCGTCGCCGCTGGCTTGGTCGCGGCCAAGACCAACGCTGGCGAGACTGATCTGCAGGGGCGCGGTCTGGCGTTTCGCGATGCATCTATCCTGAAAAAGGGCGAAGCCGGCGGAGACTACAAAACCTTGTTGTGGAAAACCGGTGTCGCATCGCAAATCGCGATCTATCCGAACCTGAATTACTCGGATGAGATCTGGCGCGACGTTCTGCGCGATGTTCGTGTTCGGCGGGCGCTGTCCCTGGCCATCGACCGCAAAACCATCAATCAAGCGCTCTATTTCAAGCTGGCCCATCCCGGTGCGATGTCCGTTTTGCCCGCATCTCCGTTCTATGACGAGGAAAACGCAAAAGCCTGGGCGCAGTACGACGTTGAGATGGCCAATGCCCTTCTGGACGAGGCTGGCTTGGCCGAGCGCAATAAAAACGGCATTCGCCTGCTGCCGGATGGCCGCCCGATGGAACTGATCATCGAAACCGCCGGTGAAAGGCAAGAAGTTGAGAACGCGCTTCAGATCGTCACCGATACATGGCGTGAAATCGGTGTGGACCTGATCATGCGCCCACTGGACCGGGACATTCTGCGCAACCGCGTATTTTCAGGCAACACCATGGCCTCAGTTTGGTTCGGCTGGGATGACGGTATACCGCAGGCGCACACATCCCCTGCTTATTTGGCCCCCACGGATCAGGTGTTTCTGGCCTGGCCCAAATGGGGACAATTTTACCAGACCGGCGGCGATGTTGGTGAAGCGCCTGACATGCCCGAAGCCGAGCGTCTGATGCAACTGGCACATGATTGGGAGGTTGCCACCACCGATGAAGAGCGCAAGGCAGTCTGGACCGAGATGTTGAAAATCCACGCTGACCAGCTTTTCGCCATCGGAATTCTGAACGGCGCACCGCAGCCTATCGTAGTGTCCAACCGTCTGCGCAACGTGCCCGAGCAAGGCATGTGGGCATGGGAGCCCGGCGCACATTTTGGCATTCACCGCCCCGACGAATTCTTTTTCGCCGACTAATCAGGAGCAGCTAAATGGTAATGCTGCGCTATGCGGTGTATCGCTTTTTCACGATGCTGCTGACTTTGCTGGTGGTGTCGGTTCTGATCTTCGTGATCATCAACCTTCCACCCGGCGATTATCTGAGCAATCAGATCGCGGAATTGCAGGCATCCGGCCAGTCCGCCGGGGTGGCCAAGGCCGAGTTCCTGCGCGCGGAGTACGCTCTGGATCGCCCCGTATGGGAGCAATACCTGATCTGGATGGGGTTCTGGCCCGGTCCGCACGGGTTCGAAGGCCTGCTGCAAGGCAACTACGGCTGGTCCTTTGAATTCGACCGCCCCGTGGCTGAAATTGTTGGTGATACTTTGTGGCTGACGGTTGTGGTCAATCTGGCCGCTATCCTGTTTGTTTACGCCGTTGCCCTGCCGCTGGGTGTCCTCGCCGCAGCAAAATCGCGCACCTGGATCGACTATACGTCGGCCTTTGTCGGTTATCTTGGTCTGGCGACGCCCAATTTTCTGCTGGCGTTAATCCTGTTCTACTACGGCCACCGCTACTTCAACCTGCCCATCGGCGGCCTGATGGACCCATCGTTCGAAGGCCAGCCCATGAGCTGGGAAAAGCTGAAGTCCATTCTTGTCCACCTGATCGTGCCGACTTTCGTCATTGGCACATCTGGCGCCTCTGCCATGATGCAGCGCCTGCGTGCGAACATGCTGGATGAACTGGGCAAACCTTATGTGGAAACGGCCATTGCCAAGGGTATGGCACCATCGCGAATGCTGACAAAGTACCCGCTGCGCGTGGCGTTCAACCCATTTGTTGCAGATATCGGGAACTTGCTGCCGTCGATGGTATCCGGGTCGGTACTGGTCTCAGTCGTGCTTGGTCTGCAAACCATCGGCCCGACCTTGCTGACCGCACTCAAGACACAGGACCAATTTCTGTCTGCCTTCATTCTGATGTTCGTGGCCTTGCTGACCCTGATCGGCACCATGATCTCTGATATCTTGCTGGTCATGCTGGACCCGCGCATTCGGTACGAGGGGCGTGAAGCGTGACCAAGCACACCGACGGTCGCTTTGTCGACGATGCACCTTTCGACGCAGATGCCGCCCTGCAACAGTTAGAGCGCGCAGATCTGGACGCACCCAACTGGGTTCTGGTCTGGCGCAAGTTCAAAACCCATAAGCTGGGCCTGATTTCAGGCGTTTTCCTACTGTTCTGCTACCTGATGCTGCCCTTCGCTGGATTCATCGCCCCCTATGGCCCGAATGAACGAAACGGCGAACACCTTTACGCCCCGCCGCAAAGCATCAATTGGTTCCACAATGGCTCCTTCATTGGCCCGTATGTCTATCCGATCGTGGCCGAAGCTGATCTTGAGACCTTTCAATGGAAATTTGTGCCCGACACGGAAGACCCTCGCCCGATCCGCTTTTTCTGCGAGGGGACCGAGTACAGGCTTGCCGGGCTTGTAAAATCAGACACCCACCTGTTCTGCGCGCCAGAGGGCGCAACGCTGTTCCTTTGGGGATCCGATCGTTTGGGCCGCGATGTGTTCAGCCGCATTCTATATGGCGCGCAGCTGTCGCTGACTGTCGGCCTGATCGGGATTTCGGTATCGTTCACCCTTGGCATCTTTTTTGGATCAATCGCCGGGTATTTCGGCGGCAAGATCGATTGGGTCATCAACCGCGTGATCGAGGTCTTGCGCTCGCTACCTGAACTGCCGCTCTGGCTTGCCCTATCGGCGGCGGTGCCCTCAAATTGGAGCCCGGTTGCTGTTTTCTTCATCATCTCGATCATCCTCGGGATTCTCGATTGGCCCGGCCTCGCCCGTTCGGTACGCGCGAAATTCTTGTCCCTCAGGGAAGAAGAATACGTCCGCGCCGCCGAGATGATGGGCGCAAGCTCTGGCCGTGTGATCCGCAAGCATCTGCTGCCGAACTTCATGTCTCACCTGATCGCCTCGGCCACATTGTCGATACCGGCCATGATCCTCGGGGAAACCGCGCTCAGCTTCCTGGGCCTTGGCCTGCGGGCCCCCGCCGTCAGCTGGGGTGTAATGCTGAACGACGCGCAGAACCTGGCCTCGATCGAGATCTACCCCTGGACGGCAATCCCGATGTTGCCGATCATTGTTATTGTGCTGGCCTTCAATTTCTTGGGTGACGGGCTGCGTGACAGTCTGGATCCGTACCAGCAATGAGCTTGATTTCAGCCCTTCCTGCAACCGACGGATACCGCAAAACGGGCACCGGGGCTTGGTCCAGCGTCTACGCGGTATCTGAACTGGCGACGGCAACCTTTGGCGCGGTGGCTCAGGAACTGGCTCGTCTGATGACGGCGCTGAACCTGTCGCCCAGTGCGCCGGATGTGTCTGTGGATCACCGGCTGGCCTCGCTTTGGTATCAATATTCCTTCAAGCCCAATGGTTGGGAGATGCCTAGTCTCTGGGATGCGGTCGCGGGGGATTACCAAACTGCGGATGGTTGGATCAGGCTGCACACCAACCTGCCCCGCCACCGGGCGGCGGCACTAAATGTTCTTGAAGTCAAAGCAGATCGGGACGCGGTCTCTCAGGCGGTCCGGCGATGGTCCGCCAGCGAGCTGGAATCGGCAATCGTGGCCCAGGGTGGCGTTTCCGCAGCCATGCGCAGCCGAGCAGTGTGGTTAGAGCATCCGCAAGGTCGGGCCGTGTCCCGCGATCCACTGATCGGTTGGCACAGCCCGCGACAGATCAAACTGCGAGATCGATCCGAGGCCACGGCTGAGCGCCCTTTGGCAGGGTTGCGCGTCCTCGACCTGACACGCGTGCTGGCTGGGCCCGTCTCAACGCGAACCCTCGCCGGTTTTGGCGCTGACGTTCTGCGTGTCGACCCACCCTGTTGGGACGAGCCCGGTGTCATACCCGACATCTCTTTGGGTAAATCCTGCACTTACCTCGATCTGAAATCGCCCTCAGGTTTGGAAAAGCTGCAAGAGTTGCTGTCACAGGCCGATGTGTTCGTCCACGGGTATCGCCCCGGTGCTTTTGATGCGCTCGGCCTGACCAGGGCCAAGCGCGATGAATTGGCCCCAAACCGGGTCGAAGTCACATTGGACGCTTATGGCTGGCAAGGCCCATGGGCCGGGCGGCGCGGGTTCGACAGCCTCGTTCAGATGAGCGCGGGTATAGCGGATGCAGGCCGTGACTGGGCGAATGCGGACAAACCAACTCCGTTGCCGGTTCAGGCGCTGGATCATGCAACCGGCTATCTGATGGCCGCCGCTGTGCTATCCGCCTTGGCTGAGGCCGCCTCGGGGAATGCGATCATGCTGGGCCAGCTCTCTCTCGCGCGCACGGCCGAGTTGTTGGCCATTCTCGGCAAGTCCGACACGAAAGAGGTCATCACCGGTGCCAGTCCGTCAGACTACAGCCAAGCTCTCGAAGAATCTGGCTGGGGCGCCGGTCACCGCCTGAAACCTGCTCTGACCGTTGGCGAGGCCAAGATGTTCTGGGACAAGCCTGCACCTAAACTAGGCACGTCGGCTCCGGTCTGGGCCACGGCCATCACCTGAGCCAACCGCCGCGCGGTACGCGCGGCCCGGCCTAACGCTTTGGGTCACGTCTCGCCAGAGACGTTACCCAAAGGGGCGGGAGACCCCCTCAGCGATCATCACCACCCGGGCCGATATCGTCCAAATAGTCCTCGTCAATCGCAGCCTGCACAGCACCAGTGACAGCCTCTCGCTGCTTCGGCGTCAGATCTTCCGACTCCTTGCCCTCGGCCAACCGTACCGTGACTTCACGGTGCGCGAACTTGATGCCTTCGCGGGCGAACAATTCCCGGATGTCCTGATAGACTTTCTTGCGCACAAGCCATTGATCGCCCGGTTTGGTCATGAACTTGACCCGAATGATCATCGCAGAGTCTTGCATTTCGATCACGCCCTGCGACTTCAGCGGTTGGATAAAGTTGTCGCCGATCACCGGGTCGCTCAACAACTCTTGACCCAACTTCTTGATCAGCTTGCGCACCTTCTCGACATCGGTGTCATACGTCACCCGTAACGGCAGTTTCATGATCACCCAGTCGCGTGAATAGTTGGTCAGAACCTTGATCTCACCAAAGGGGATGGTGTTCAGCGCGCCCAGATGGTGACGCAGTTGGAACGACCGAACCGAGATCTTTTCGACAGTCCCCTTCACGTCGCCGATGTCGATGTATTCACCCTTGCGGAACGCGTCATCCATCAGGAAGAACGCCCCCGAAAAGATATCGCGGACCAATGTCTGCGACCCAAAGCCCACGGCCAGGCCCACGACACCAGCACCCGCGAATAGCGGACTGACATTGATACCCAATTCCATCAGGGCAATCAGCGCTATGGTCACAACAACTACGGCCAGAATGGCCCCGCGGAACAAGGGCAACAATGTTGCAAGGCGGCTTTGCCCACCTTCTCCGCCTTCATCGCCCAGCTCAGCCTCACCACCGCCGTCGTCGATTTCCTGCGCGATCTTCGAGTCGATCCAGATGCGGAAGAAATGGAACAGGATGTAACCCATGAAGAGGATCACCATCACGTCCAGCGCCCGCTCGATCGGCAGGTCCTCGCTCCAGCTGGCATCCGGATTCCAGATGACAACCAACGCATACAGACCGACAACAAAAGCCAGAATACCGGCAACCCGCCGCGCCAGATCTTCGTAGGTCAGGATCGAGTGCTTGCGCATCTCGGCCTGCGGCGTTTCGATCACTTCAACCTCGGCATCCGCCTCATCAGCATCGGCATTCATTGCGTCCAGCTGGCTGTTGCGATTGAAATACCGTTCCAGAAGGTAGTTCATGGCCCCATAGGCAACCACGACCGACATGAAGATGGCATAGCTGCTAGCCACAATCGGGATCGAGTTTTGATTTTCCAGCACCAGGTCGACCGCCAGTTTGAACCAGCTGAACACCATGTACAGGATCAGCACCGGCGCCCATGCAAACGAGATTAGGCGCAGAATCCACGACACCTGATCCGGTGACCGCCCGCCGCGAATGGCGTTCGAAATGGCGCGGGCATTGAACAGGATCATCAGGACATTGCCGATCGCACCAAACATGGTCAGACCGCCATAGACCAAGGCGTAGACGTTATAGTTCAGCCCAAAATCAGCTACCCAAGTGGCAAAAAGCACCACGGTAATGTCATAGGTCGCCAGCGCCGACGCCCAAATGTACAGGCGTTTGGCGTCACGATCCGAGAAAGGCGGCAGGCGGTATTGGCTCAGATACGGAGATAGAACCATACGCCAAAGATCAGACACCGTACGCGACAGGAAGAAGGCGGTGAAAATTGCTGTGACCGTGAACTGGATCGAGATGTCCTCAGCCTCGCCAAAAAATACGAAACCAACGATAAGAGCCATCACCATGGCAAAGATCGTGGCGCCTATTCCCATAAGGAACCGGAACACCAAAAACGGCATCTTCTCGCGATAGCCTTGCGGATCTTCCTTGGATCGCGCGACGACGATTCGCTTTGCGATACGCTTGCCGTAGATTTCAATCGACAACCATCGTCCGATCAAAAGGAAGAGGACGTTCCAGAACAGGACCTCGACATAGGTCTGTATTCGACCATCCGGGCTGGTCTGACGCAGGATGTATTGCACCTCGAAGATCGAATAAGGCAGCGCCTGAAGCCGTGAATTCATCGAGTCGCGAAACCTCGAAAACCGCTCCTGTGCTTTCATAAGCTGCGAACCGTCGCCCATCGGATCCCCGGGTGCAGCTTCGGGGGTTGTACTATTTTGCGTGCCGGAGGACACGATTTGCCCGGCGCTGTCGATGACGATCACACTGGCACCGGCTTCGGTCGCGGAACGTATCGCCGTAGCCAGATCGCTTTCGCTGGCTGTTTCCGAGCTGCTGCCCCCGGCTGAGGGATACCCCGGGATCAGAGAGGTCTGCGCAACTGCACCGGTGACCAGCGCCAGAGTAAGGGACCAGATTACAAACGTTAATCCAGCCAGCAATGTTCGTGTCATCGGATATTTTTCCAGTTCGCCATTCGTAACACAGGTTATCGAAGCCCGATGGCGGGTTCAAATGTTCAACCTCCGCAGCCTCAACATCGTGTCAGGCCGTGTTCCCCGCACCATGCTATGAACAGAAGTGTTTGCAACCCGGAAAAAACTGAATATGACCAACCAGACACTACCATCATGACCGATGGACAGAAAATTTGATGTAGAACAGGGCGCAGATGCGAAACCCACAGCTAAAATCGATACAAGCCGGTAACGACTGGTGAGATCAGTGATTTTGCACGAGGCTGAAAAAAATATATACGATACGGGTGCAAGCGCGCGGAGTTGCACCAGAACACTGAATTGGGCAAAGGCATGAGCCTAGGAAGTCAAAACGATACAACCGGCCGTGCGCCGCGCATCTTGTTCTACAGCCACGATACGTTCGGGTTGGGTCACCTGCGCCGATCCCGTGCACTGGCTGGTGCGATGACGCAGGCTGACCCATCGGCATCGGCGCTGATCCTGACCGGATCACCCGTGGCCGGGCGGTTCACCTTTCCGCGCCGCGTCGACCACGTGCGTTTGCCGGGCGTGACCAAACGTGCCGACGGATCTTATGCATCCCAAACGATTGGTATGGGCATCGAGGAAGTGACCGAGTTGCGGGCGGGTCTGATCCAGACGGCGGTTCAGCAATTCGATCCCGACGTTCTTATCGTCGACAAGGAACCAACCGGTTTCCGCAGCGAGCTGTTGCCCACCCTGGAAAATTTACTGCGGTACCGCCGCACCAAAATGGTCCTGGGCCTGCGGGATGTTCTGGATGAACCCGAAGTGCTGGCCGCCGAGTGGGAGCGGAAAGAAGCAATTGCAGCGACCGAAAGGTTCTACGACGAAATTTGGGTTTACGGGCTGCGCTCGATCTATGATCCGACCGAGGGCCTGCCGCTCAGCCCTGCCGCGCAGTCGCGTATCCATTGGACTGGTTATTTGCGCCGCGATCTTGGGCCGATAGGCGATCCGCCGGAACAACCCTACATCCTGATTACGCCCGGTGGCGGCGGCGACGGCAAAGCCATGGTGAACCAGGTTTTGTGCGCCTATGAAAAAGACCCCAACCTGTCACCGCGCGCTGTCCTTGTCTACGGCCCCTTCCTGTCGGGCGAGCTGCGCGAAGATTTCGAAACCCGCGTTGCTGCGCTGAATGGTCGGGTCACGGCCGTTGGCTTTGAATCGCAGATCGAAACGCTGTTTGCGGGCGCTGCAGGTGTGGTCTGCATGGGCGGCTACAATACGTTCTGCGAGGTGCTCTCGTTCGACAAACGCGCCGTCATCGTTCCGCGCACGACTCCGCGGCTGGAGCAGTGGATCCGCGCCTCACGCGCCGAAGGTCTGGGACTTGTCAGAATGCTGGACGAAAATCGTGACGGGTTAACTGCGGACGCGATGATTGAGGCTATTCGCAATCTGCCCGATCAGCCCTTGCCTTCACAGGCAATCCGTGACGGCCTGCTTGATGGTCTGGACTATGTCACAAGCCGCATCGACGCGCTGCTTGGTGGGGAACGGGAACGAGCCACCGGATGACGTCAGGAAAACCCAAGCTCGCGGTGCTGGTCAAAGGATGGCCGCGCCTTTCAGAGACGTTTATCGCACAGGAACTGGTCGCCTTGCAGGACGCGGGCCACAGCTTTGACATCTGGTCCCTGCGCCACCCGACCGACATCAAACGCCACCCGCTGCATGATCGGTTTAAGGGACAGGTCCACTACCTGCCCGAGTACCTGTACGAAGAACCTGATCGCGTCTGGGCCGCGCGCCACCTCGCGCAGACCCTACCCGGCTATACCGAGGCTTATAAGGTCTGGCGCTCTGATCTGCGGCGCGACCCGACACATAACCGCATCCGGCGTTTCGGGCAGGCCTGTGTTCTGGCCGCCGAGTTGCCTGGGGAAACGCAGGTGATGTATGCGCATTTCATGCACACGCCGTCGTCGGTCGCACGCTACGCCGCCATCATGCGCGGCCTGCCCTGGAGCTTTTCGGCACACGCCAAAGACATCTGGACGTCACCCGACTGGGAGAAAGCCGAAAAACTGCAGGCCACCACGCATGGGGCCGCTTTTGGCGCAACCTGTACTGCCATCGGGGCCGAACACTTGCGAAGTTTGGCCGATGATCCGGCTCGGGTCGATTTGATCTATCATGGCTTGGACCTGAGCCGTTTTCCCGATCCGCCGACCCGCGCAGCTCGGGCACCGGATGGGCCGTTTCACATGCTCTCCGTCGGTCGTCTGGTCGAGAAGAAGGGCTTTGATCGCCTGATCGATGCGTTCGCCATGCTACCCAATTCGCTGGATTGGCACTGGACGCATATTGGCGGCGGTGCGCTTGGTGATGAGCTGCGCGAACGGGCTGAGGCCCAAGGTATCGCAGACCGGATCACCTGGAAGGGGGCCTGCGACCAGCCCGAGGTGATCGAGGCGATGCGCACATCTGATCTGTTCGTGCTGCCCAGCCGGATCGCGGCTGACGGAGATCGCGACGGGTTGCCAAATGTTCTGATGGAGGCTGCGTCGCAGCTGTTGCCGATCCTGTCGACACCGGTTTCCGCCATTCCGGAATTCATAGAAACCGGGACACACGGCGTTTTGTCCGACGACAACCCGGCCGCACTTGCCAGCGCGATCACCGAATTGGCCGCCGCTCCTGAGCGTACTGCATCTATGGCCAACGCTGCCTATTCCCGCCTGATCGCCGAGTTCCGCATGGACCCCGGCATTGCCCTGTTGTCCAAACGGCTCAGCGCATTGGGCGCGGGCAAAGACTGATGGCCCGCGTCGCCTTTTTCTCACCGATGAAATCTCCGGACAGTCCGGTGCCGTCGGGCGACAGGGAAATGGCACGCAATCTTATCAGGGCGATCGGGGCGGAGGGTGATGAAGTCAATCTTGTCTCAGGTCTGCGCATCTATGACAAAACGGGGGATGGTGCGGTTCAGCAGCGTCTCCGCTCTGACGCCGATGCCGAAGTTCAGCGACTGGTTGCTGATATGCCTCACGACACGGATTTATGGGTGACCTATCACAACTACTATAAGGCCCCCGATCTGCTGGGCCCTAAAGTGTGCGCCGCTCGGGGCATCCCTTATGTTCAATTGGAAAGTACCCGTGCGACCAGCAGGTTACGCGGCCCATGGTCCGGCTTTGCGCAAGCCGCACATGAAGCCTGCGACACAGCGGACGTCATTTTTTACCACACGGCCAACGACCTAATCACGCTGGAGCGTGAAAAATTCGAAGATCAGCGTCTGGTCGAATTACCGCCCTTTTTGCCAATTTCGAGCCTGCCGCCCGCCTCCTCATGTGACGGGCCGATGCTGGCGGTTGGAATGATGCGGCATGGCGACAAACTGGCGTCGTACCAACTGCTGGCGCAGGCCCTGTCGCATTTGAACGAGGATTGGGCTTTGGATATTGCAGGGGATGGACCTGCGCGGGCTGAGATCGAAGACCTTATGGTGCCGTTCGGCTCGAAGGTGCGGCTTCTGGGGCAACTGGATCGCGACGCCTTGCAAAACATATACGCAAATGCGTCCATCTTGGTGTGGCCCGGCGTGAATGAGGCATATGGAATGATCTACCTTGAGGCGCAAGCCAGCGGAGTTCCGGTTGTTGCGCAGAACAGGCCCGGTGTCCGCGATGTTCTGGCGCCGGCCGACTACCCCGAGGTCGAATCAGGACCCGAAGCGCTTGCCGCCAGGCTACAGACGCTGCTTGGAGACCCTGCCCTGCGCCGTTCGCTTGGTACGACAGCCCGGGAATACGTGTCCAACCGCCACCTGATGCCCGCAGCAACCGAACGGTTCTGGCAGGCTGCGCGGCCTTTGATCGGAGGCACCGCATGAGCCAACTTGCTCTTTTGCGCCACGGCCACACCCATTGGAACCGCGCTGGCCGTATTCAGGGCCGCAGTGACATTCCGCTGGACGAGGACGCGCGCACCGAACTGGCCGGATATGAATTGCCCGAGTCGTGGAACAAGGCAGCGCTCTGGTCCAGCCCCCTGCAGCGCGCCAGCGAAACCGCCGCATTGGTCGCGGGGCGCGAGCCTATGGTGTCCGAAGCCCTGACCGAGATGAACTGGGGCGATTGGGAAGGCAAGCGCGGCGTTGACCTGATTGCAGACGCAGACAGCGGATATCGCCATATCGAGGATTGGGGCTGGGACTATTGCCCGCCGAACGGCGAAAGCCTGGCGGACGTGCGGGCGCGATTGCAACCCTGGCTGGGCGGTTTGCAGGGCGACACTGTCGCCGTGTGTCACATTGGGATCATGCGCGTCATTCTGGCCTCGGCCTGGGGATGGAACTTTGACGGCACCGCCCCGTTCAAGATCAAGCGCAACCGCCTTTATGTCATTGATCTGGAGAGTTTTCAGCCTCAGCCCGAACCGGTTCGCCTGCTGCGACAGGGGCCCCGCGAATGAAGGTCATGATTGTTGTCACCCACCTGCTGGGCACCGGGCACCTGAGTCGCGCGTTGACGCTGGGCCGGGCCTTTGTCGCGGATGGGCATGATACCTTCGTGATCACTGGCGGGATGCCCGCTCCTCAGTTGGACACGACCGGAATAACACTGCTGGGACTGCCCCCTTTGCGCTCGGATGGCACTGATTTCACCCGTCTTTTGACACAAGCCGGAACGGTTGCGGATGAGGGGTATTTCGCGGCGCGCAAGACTGCTCTGGTTGAAGCAATTCGCAGCTTTGCACCGGATGTTCTGATCACCGAGCTTTATCCGTTTGGCCGCCGGTCTCTGGCAGATGAATTTTCAGCCACGCTGGAGACCGCTCGTAACATACGCCCGCGCCCGGTAATTCTGGGATCGATCCGTGACATTCTGGCACCGCCGTCAAAACCCTCAAAGGCAGAGCGGACGGAGCAGATAATCGCAGAGCATTACGACGGCATCCTTGTCCATTCGGACCAGAGCGTTGTCCCGTTGAACGTCAGTTGGCCTGTGTCTGAGCAACTGGAGGGCCGCCTGTTTTACACGGGTTTCGTGGCTCCACTGGCCCCAATACCGCACAAGGATGCAATCGGCAAAGGCGAAGTGCTTGTCAGCGCAGGCGGCGGTTCGGTTGGGCAACCGATCTTTCGCGCGGCCATCGAGGCCGCCCGAAAGATGCCGAACAGGCGCTGGCGCCTGTTGGTTGGCGGGCAAGACGCAAAGGCGCGCATTGCAGAATTGCGGAAGCATGTGGAGGGCCCCCCTGTCACTCTGGAAGCGGTGCGGCCCGATTTTCGCCAGATGCTGCCCCACGCGGCGGCTTCGGTCAGCATGTGTGGCTACAATACAGCATTGGATATTCTGCAAGCAGGAACCCCTGCCGTGTTCATTCCATTTGATGATGGCAATGAGGTCGAGCAGAGCCTGCGCGCCCGCACCCTTGCGGAAATGCCAGCCATAGATGTCATCCCAAGCAAAGATTTGAACGGAAATCTGCTGGCCCATGCCGTGGGCCGTGTGATTTCATCGGAACCTCGTCCGGTCTCAGATCAGGGGTTCGACGGCGCTGCGCAATCCGTACGAATCGCCAAAGAACTTTTGGAGCGCCGCGGATGAGTGTCGACTGGCGCGTTTTGACGGATGAGCTGGAACTCTGGCGTCAACAAGAACTGGCGCTGCCTTTGTGGTGGCGCGACGATGATGCGGTTTCCACAACGCCGCAGCTTGATCGCTTGACCGCGATGTCAGACCACCTTGGGGTGCCTGTTCATCTGGCCATCATCCCCCGTGATGTCCAAGACACGCTGATCGAGTATGTAACTGCCCAGCCAAACCTGATCCCGGTCGTGCACGGTTGGGCCCATCAGAACCACGCACCACCGTATGAAAAGAAATCCGAATTCCGCCTGCACCGGCCCATGGACGATATCACTGGGGATATCGGCTCGGGGATATCGCGGCTGCGCACCCTGTTTGCAGATCAATTGTGCCCGATGTTCGTGCCGCCATGGAACCGCATAGCGCCAGAGGTGGTGCAGGAATTGCCCGCAGCGGGGTATCGCATCTTATCGACCGCCACGCCACGGTCCAGCCCGCAGGCAGCGCCTGGATTGGCCCAGATCAACACGCATCTGGATCCAATAGACTGGCGCGGATCACGCGGACTGGCCGACCCGGACATGTTGATCGCCAAAACCACTCAACTGCTGCAAGATCGCCGCGAGGGTCGCGCAGACAACGCCGAACCCTTTGGCATCTTGACCCACCATCTGGTTCATGATGAGGACATCTGGGCCTTTACCCACGACCTGCTGCACCGGCTGCTGAACGGGCCCGGCTTTGTCTGGTCTGCCTCCCAAGCCGATTGAAAACGGAGATCTGAATGAGCCGACTGGATTCCATGCTGCGCCGACTGACCGCACAACGTGACGGTTTGAATTGGGCTGTCGATCAGATCTCAGACACTGCGGGCGACGTGCTGGATATGGGCCTTGGAAACGGGCGCACTTATGATCACCTGCGGGAAATTCTGCCGGATCGAAGGATCTGGGTCATGGACCGCGTGCTGCAATGCCATCCGTCCAGCACACCGCCAGCAGAGGATTTTTTGCAGGGTGAGGCCGAGCCGATGCTGCAGAAGCTGGCAGAAGGTGGACCCAGGATCGCTTTCGGTCACTACGATTTCGGGCGGGGTGTCAAGGAAGAGGACGTTGCCGAAGCGGCGCGCCTTAGCCCACTGATTGCGCAGGTGATGTTGCCCGGTGGTCTGCTAATCTCGGGCCAACCTTTGGTTGGTTTTGAACAGATAAGCGGCCCGGACACCATCGCGCCGGACCGTTACTTGTTCTACAGGGCCTGATCAGGCCACGCGCCGTCCGCGGGACCAAACGCCATTCAACGCAGGGGTGCTTTCGCGCATCCGGAACCGGATGACGTCCGCACGTGCACCCGCCCGTAGCTCACCACGATCATCCAGCCCAACGACCTCTGCCGGTGTCTTTGTCACGGTTTTCAGACCGCGGGCGAAGTCACCCCACATCTCGCCCAGTTTCACAGCAGACAGCAACAATGCGGAGGGCACATAGTCCGAGGACAGTATGTCGAGATGGCCCAGCTGCGCCAGTTCATGCGCAGCGACATTGCCGGAATGCGACCCGCCCCGGATCACATTAGGTGCGCCCATCATCACCTTGATACCATGATCATGACAGGACTGCGCAGCCTCGACCGTAGTCGGGAACTCGGCAAGGGTGATCCCGTGACCGGCCGAAACGCGCACCTGTCCAACCGTCGTGTCATCATGGCTGGCCAGCATAGCACCAAACCGTTTGGCCGCTTTTACCGTCTCAACCTCGTGCAGATCACCATAGCGGTCGCGCATTGCCTTAAGGTCGGCCACGTGTTGCAGAAATCCATCGCCCTCAAGCCCCAGTTTGCCTTTCAGATACGCTTCCAGTTTCGACATATCGCGGAACTGTCGTTGCCCGGGCGTGTGATCCATGAGTGAGACCAGACCAACACGGTCTTCGGGCCCAAATTCGTTTAATTCTTCGGCCAGGGTTTCCGAGCAGACTTCGGCCCGCAAATGCAGAAAATGGCTGATCTTCAGCGCATCCTGTTCCCGCAACTGCCACAGTTCACGCGACAGACCGCGCGCGTATTTGACATAGCGTTGCCCGGACGGGATCGAGCCTATCCGCATCGCGTCGAACACGGTCGTGATCCCGGTACTGGCCAGTTCGGCATCATGGGCCAGAATAGCGGCTGCATGTGGCCAGTCGACCTTGGGCCGCGGCTGGATGTGGCGCTCAAGATTATCGGTGTGCAGTTCGACCAGACCGGGGCAGACATAATCCCCTTCGCAGTCAATTGCACCAGCGGGAACAGTTGCGCCGGTCGCGACCTCAGCAATCGTATCCCCCACAAACCGAAGGCTGCCCACGACCGTCTCATCGGGAAGAACAAGCGTGGCATTGGCAAGTATCATTTCTTCTGTCATCTGAACTTCACAAGGTTTGAGCTATTGGAAAGGCCACGCATAGGAGGCCAATGTGACATTCACGCGATACGCGATCTATTTTGCGCCACCGGCTCAGGCCGAATGGACAAGCTTTGCGACCCAATGGTTGGGCTGGGACATGGAAGCCGGAACGGAAGTTGCGCATCCTGTCATTGACGGCGTGGACGTCGGAGCCGCGACCGATGTTCCGCGCAAATACGGTCTTCACGCGACGTTGAAGCCGCCGTTTCGCCTGAACAAGGGGCAATCTCTGATCGACTTGCAAGACGCCTGTGAACGGTTGGCCGGAACGCAACCGCCCGTCACGCTGGACGGGTTCGAGATCGCCCAGCTGGGTCGTTTTCTGGCCCTGCAGCCGGTAGGCAATACCGACGCGCTGAACGCGCTTGCAGCGGCTTGCGTCCGCGAGCCTGACAGCTTCCGCGCCCCCGCGCCCGCCGCGGAACTGGACCGCCGACGTGCCTCGGGCCTGACGCCGGAACAGGACGCCAACCTGCTGCGTTGGGGTTACCCTTACGTGATGGACACGTTCCGCTTTCACATCACCCTCAGCGGAAAACTGGACAAACCCACGCTGAAAACCGTGCAGGTCGCATTGGAGGACCATCTGGTCCCCCTGCTTCCCGCGCCGTTTCAGATTAAGGATTTGGCGCTTATGGGCGAAGCCGAAGATGGGAGGTTTCATCTGATCCATCGCTACGCCCTTTCCGGTTGAAGCCCGGCAAGGATCGCATTAATCGTGACTTCCAGCGGCCCGGAGTTATCAATTTCGATCACGCGGTTCAGCCCGTCGGGCAAGAGCATACCAGCCCGTCCCAAACGACGCGCCTGATCAGAGGTGCTTTCCCGCCCGCGTACAAAGAGGCGCTGCGCCAGCACCTCAGGGTCCGCTGTCAGCGAAATCACGATCAGGTCGCCAAAAACCGCCTGCGCGTTCAACAAAACCGAACGGGACAGATTGACCAACAGAGCATTCGCCGTTTGCCGTTGGTCTTCGATTTCAATCGGGATGCCATAGTGCAATCCATGCGCGCTCCAGTGCAACGCAAAGGCTCCGTCCAGAGCCATCTGCTCGAAGATTTCGACCGACACGCGATCAAAATCTTCGCCTTCTTCGCCCGCGGGGCGGGTAATCACCCGGCGAACCCGCAAGGTACCTGGCGACGCCGCCACCAACGCCTCCATGACGCTGTCTTTGCCGACACCTGACGGACCAACAACGGCTATGACCGGCGCAAGGCTCACGCGACCATCCCCGGGGTGAATTCAGACACGTTGATCTCGCGATCACAGACCCGGCTGCGCGCTTCGATATCGTGGAAAATGCCAACAATCGCCGCGCCGCGTTCTTTGGCCTCTTCGATCAAAGACAGCACCGTTTCGCGATTTTGCGTATCCAGTGAGGCAGTCGGTTCGTCCAACAGCATCGCAGGGTAATCATGCGCAAATCCACGTGCGATGTTCACCCGCTGCTGCTCACCGCCCGAAAAAGTGGTCGGGCTTAGGCTCCACAGTCTTTCGGGAATGTTCAACCGCCGCAACAAACCCGCCGCCTTGTCCAGCGCCGCTTGCTTGTCGCAGCCAACGGCCAACAGCGGCTCGGCCACCACCTCAAGCGTCGGAACTCTGGGGACCACGCGCAGGAACTGACTGACATAGCCGAGCGTCTCGCGCCGCAAAGCCAGAATTTCGCGCGGTTCGGCCTTGGCGACGTCCAGACCACCGACAAGGACCCGGCCTGATGCGGCCAGATAATTTCCATAGACCACCCGCATCAGTGTTGATTTCCCTGCGCCTGAAGCCCCGGTCAGGGCGACGCATTCACCTGCGGCGACATTCAGAGATGCACCCTGCATCACCGGAATTACGGCACTACCCTGATTGTGCAGGGTAAAGCTCTTGCTGACATTGATAAGCTCAATCATAGCACTTCATCTTTTTCCAAATACTCAAACCTGCAGAACGCTGGACACGAGCAACTGCGTGTAGGCATGTTGCGGATCGTCCAGAACCTGATCGGTCAACCCGGCCTCAACCACTTGACCGCTTTTCATCACCATCAGTCGATCCGCCAGCAGGCGTACGACGGCGAGGTCATGGGTGACGATGATCGCGCTCAACCCCATCTCACGCACCAACCCGCGCAGCAGATCCAGCAGACGCGCCTGAACTGAAACATCCAGCCCACCCGTTGGTTCATCCATGAACACGAGGCGCGGCCCCGTGACCAGATTGCGGGCAATCTGCAACCGCTGCTGCATCCCGCCAGAAAAGGCCGACGGACGGTCATCCACACGAGATTCCTCAATCTCAACCCGGCCCAGCCAGTCGATCGCACGGTCCCGGATGTCGCCATAGTGACGATCCCCCACCGCCATCAGACGCTCACCAATATTGCCGCCAGCACTGACCGACATCCGCAGGCCATCGCGCGCATGCTGATGTACAAAGGCCCAGTCCGTACGGCTCAGCATCCGACGTTCCGGTTCGGACATGGTGACCGTATCCACTGGACCATCAGCGCGTGTGTCAAAAATCACCTGCCCCGCATCTGGTTCCAGATGACCGGCCATGCAATTCAACAGCGTCGACTTGCCCGATCCGCTTTCACCGACGATCCCCATCACCTCACCGGGGAAGAGATCAAAACTCACATCCGAGCACCCGATCCGCGCGCCATAGCGCTTTTCGATGCCTTTGACCTGCAATAAGGGGGTCATGCCGCATTCTCCTCGGCCAATCGGCCCTTGTGGCCCGCTTCGCGGCGTGACCGGCAATAATCAGTGTCCGAGCAGACGAACATCCGGTTGCCTGCATCATCCATGATCACTTCGTCGAGATAGCTATCCTCTGCCCCACAAAGATCGCATGGGTGATCGGCTTTGGTGGCCTCAAACGGGTAATCCTCGAAATCCAGACTGACGACCTTGGTATGCGGCGGAACCGCGTAAATCCGCTGTTCACGTCCCGCACCAAACAGCTGGATCGCGTCCATCTCAAGCTTTGGGTTGTCGAATTTCGGGATCGGCGATGGATCCATCACATAGCGGTCCGACACTTTCACCGGATAGGCATATGCGGTCGAAATCGCCCCATGCTGGCTGATGTCCTCGTACAGCTTCACATGCATCAGCCCATATTCTTCAAGGCTGTGCATCTTGCGTGTCTCGGTCTCACGTGGTTCCAGAAAGCGCAGAGGTTCCGGGATCGGCACCTGATAAACGATGATCTGGTCCTTGCGCAACTTCGCCTCGGGGATGCGGTGGCGTGTCTGGATGACCGTGGCCTTTTCGGTTTCCTCGGTCGTTTTCACGCCTGCCGTATTCTCAAAAAACTTGCGGATCGACACAGCATTGGTGGTGTCATCGGCACCCTGATCGATCACTTTAAACGTGTCCTCGGGTGTCAATGTAGCGGCTGAAACCTGCACTCCACCGGTGCCCCAGCCATAGGGCATCGGCATTTCACGACTGGCAAAAGGGACCTGATAACCGGGCACAGCCAGACCTTTCAGAATGGCGCGCCGGATCATTCGCTTGGTTTGTTCGTCCAAATATGCGAAGTTATACTCATTCATTTTGATGTATCACTTTGTTTTTGGTGTTTTTGTGGACGTATTTCTGTTGGGCGCACTGTTATTGGCGCTATTGGTGTATCTTTTCTTTCACTCTCGTCATGCGAAGCGACGACGTCGTGCGCAAAGGCGGGATCCAAATGGCGAATGGAGTTCGGTTGGCGCGCGCACGGACCCGCCACCCGGTAGAAACCTGCGACGCCCGTAAAGCAGGTTTGGCAATTCGTCAGCCTGGTGCGCCCCAGTGGGGATGCAGACGCAGTCCAGCTCATAAGCGACCCCTTGCACACAGCTCGGCCTCCAACACTTGAGGAGAGGTAGAGTGGACGCTGCTTTTGCAAACGGACTGCGCGGCGTCTTCGAACGCCAGTTCGTCGGCCCATGCCAAGTGGGGGTGCCAGTCAAGCAGAACACTACCGATTTTGAACACGACGGCCTTCATTCTGCGGCCTCCTTTGGCGTGATTCGCTCTTCGGCCTCACGGCGCAGTTTGCGAACCAGCTCCAGTTCGGACTGAAAGTCGACGTAATGCGGCAGCTTGATATGTTCCAGGAATCCAGTCGCCTGAATGTTGTCCGCGTGGCTAAGGACGAATTCCTCATCCTGCGCGGGCGCACCCAGATTGTCTTCGCCCAACTCTTCCCAACGCAGGGCGCGATCCACCAAAGCCATCGCGATGGACTTCCGTTCAGACTGACCAAAGACCAGACCATAGCCACGGGTGAATTGCGGCGGTTCGGTCTTGGAACCCTTGAACTGGTTCACCGTCTCGCATTCGGTCAGCTCGATTTCGCCGATGTCGATGGCGAAACCCAGTTCCGGGATGTCCATTTCCACTGCGACCTTACCGATCCGCAATTCACCGACGAATGCGTGGTTACGGGCGTAACCGCGTTGCGTTGAATAGGCCATGCCCAGCACAAAACCCTCATCCCCGCGGGTCAGGGATTGCAGACGCAGGGGGCGGTTCGACGGAAACTCCATCGGTTCGCGGGTCAGATCACCCGGGGTGGTGTCACTCACGGGTTCATCCTGAATGATGTCCTCACCCTTCAGGAACTCAGTGATATGCGGCGTTGCCTCGGTGCGGGGTTGCGCCGTAGGCGCAGCCGGAACCTCACCTTCGGCGGCCAATTTGAAGTCCAGCAGGCGGTGCGTGTAATCAAAGGTTGGCCCCAGCACCTGCCCGCCCGGCGCATCCTTGAACGTGGCCGAAATCCGGCGATCACACGCCATCTCATCAGTCTTAACCGGGTTCGAATAGCCAAATCGCGGCAATGTCGTCCGGTAGGCTCGGATCAGAAAAATTGCCTCGATCAGATCGCCGCGCGATTGTTTGATGGCCAGGGCCGCCAAATCGGGGTCGTACAAGGACCCCTCGGCCATCACCCGATTGACCGCCAGACCCAGCTGTTCGCGGATTTGGACGATGCTCAGCTCGTCAATGTCGGTTGCGCCGCGCCGCTCTTCCGCCAACCAGGCATGTGCGTTTTCGATGGCCGTCTCGCCACCCTTGACTGCAACATACATTGCCTAGGCCTCCACACTGATTTGGGTACTGCGAGGCAGAGCCGCCACCCGGTCGCCGCAGGTAAAAAAGAAGTCACATCCAAGTGGGTACAAAGCCGCGTTGGCCTGCAATGCCGGGGCATCCGGCAAGGATAGCCGCGCAGTGTCTTTAATCCCCGGGCCGCTCAGTGTGACACCCGCCTGTTGCAGCGCGTCACATTCAACAATCAAGGTGGTCGAGCGATCCGGGTATTCTGCGGTACCGATACGAAATGATCCCAGTGGCCCAAGTTGGGTCCATATCCCAACAGCAAAATCCGCGTCAGCTGCCTGTGACAGGGGCGCTCCGGTGTGAAAGGTCAGCCATGCGCGCACCGCATCGGTGTTGAAGGCGCCAGCCAGATGGACCTTTGTCTCGGGGTCACACAACGTCAGCAAAAGCGTTCCTGCTGCGATCGACAAGGGTTTCGGCGGCTGCACGCCTTTCAATTCACGGATTTCGCCGGGCCGGGCCATCACGGTCATCGCGGCACGGAACGCATGTGCAGCCTGCACTGGTGCGTTCTGAAATCCACCGGAATACTGAAGCTGTGCCGTCATCAATCTTCTCCCCTTACCAATGTGAAGAACTCGACCTTTGTCGCGGCGGCTTTGGCAGCGCGGTCTGTTCTGGCGGCTTGCATCTGCTTTGTGAGCGGCGCAATCACCTGATCCTGGACCGCATCCGCAGCAGGGGTCTGCATCAGCGCATCAATCAAGGCGGCCGTTTCGGCCTTGGGCTTGGACCGGCCCTGCACGTATCCATGCCCAATCGTTCCGTCCTGCAACACCAGCGAACACCGTGTGACGGTCATTTCGCCAAGATTGAACCGGGCACCCGTGCCACCCGTGCGCCCGCGCACCATGACACCGCCTACTTCGGGGCTGCGCAGCCATTCAAAGTGCGGACGTGCCGCGTACTTGTCCCAAAGTGTTATCAGCGCGCTTTCTGGAGCTCGCGCCAGCAGGCTCATCCAATCCTGCCGGTCCGTATTCGAGATATTTGTTTGATCTGCCATCAAAGCCTCTTGGCCGGGTTGTCTATCTGAACTATACAACTAGACAAATATTACATCCCGCCACCACGTCTGGCAATCCGCAACCTTGTGAAGTTTTGGTGACATGAGAAAAACACCCGTCTGGAAAGGCATCGCGCTGAATCTGACATCGGACATTGCAGAGGGTCGGTACGACACCGGCGACCGTCTGCCGACCGAGGCACAACTGGCGGCAAAACACGGGGTCAACCGCCACACGGTACGGCGTGCACTGTCGGATCTGGCGGACCAAGGTCTGGTGCATGCCCGTCGCGGCGCCGGTGTCTTTGTGGCGGCACGTCCGACCGATTATGCCATCGGCAAGCGCGTCCGATACCACAAGAGCATCTCGGCCAGCGGTAAGATTCCTGGCAAAAAGATACTTACGCTCACAACGCGCGCCGCAGATGAAACAGAAGCGGAGGCATTGGAAATAGCGGTAGGCGATCAGGTGCACGTATATGATGGGCTGTCTCTGGCGGATGGGCAGCCGATCGGGCTGTTCCAAAGTGTCTTTCCCGCGGACCGCTTGCCCGGCATTCTTGAGGCGCTGTCCGAAACACAATCAGTAACGAAAGCTTTGCAGCACTGCGGTGTTAAGGACTATATCCGCGTCTCGACGCGCCTGACTGCGCGCGCGGCGACGGCAACACAGGCCCTGCACCTGCGACTGACCGAAGGTGCGCCTGTTCTGTATTCCGTCGGCATAAACGCAGATCCCAATGGTCTGCCGGTTGAATTCGGGCGAACCGTATTTGCCGGAGATCGGGTCACCCTGACCCTGAACGAGGACTAGGCCGCAGCGCCCTCCCGCCCGTCATCGACCTCCTGACGGTGGTCATATCCCGTTGGGCATAGCGCCGCGTAAAACGCGGCGCTATACCCAAGGCCGCCAGCCTATATCTGCAAAGCCGATGCAAGTGCGGGCGCGGGAGATTTCAGCTCTTGCCTATTCAAATCGGTTCGTATTTTTCCAGGAAAGCCTCGGCGCTCAATGTACGGAAATCCGGCAGGGCCGCGCGCAGACGGTCATTGTCCCAATCCCACCACGCCAAATCCATCATCCGCTCTGCCACGCCAACTGGATAACGGTTGCGGATCGGTTTGGCCGTCACACCGCCTACAATTGTGTAAGGCGCGACATCCTTGGTGACGACAGACCCCGAGGCAACCACCGCGCCGTGCCCGATGGTCACTTCAGGTTTGATAATTGCCGCATGCCCAATCCAAGTATCATGGCCGATCCGGGCGACGCGACTGGCGCGATGATTGAACCAATCCGCATCATCCTCGGCATCATCCCAGTAATCTGCCGAGCGATACAGGAAGTGATGCAATGATGCCTTTTCCATCGGATGATCCGTTGCGCCGATCCGAGTGAAACTGGCGATATTGGCGAACTTCCCGATCTCGGCATTGGCAATGTCACAGGTCCGGTCGCAATACGAATAGTCACCGAAGACTGAATTCACAACGCGGCTTGCCGCACCAATTTCGACAAATTCGCCGAAGGAACTGCCCGAGATTTGGCAATCAGAATGGATAAACGGTTGGTCGGAACGCAGTCGAGCCATGGTTTTGTGGTCCTTGGTTATGAGTCACGGCAAAAAGAACGACTTTGCCTTTGTGTCCCGTGCTTTGCGTATCTTGCTTGTCTCTCCCTGGATAAGCCGTCGGCGCAGCCAGCCCGAGAACCAGTCCATCAGCATCACCATCAGGATGATCAGAACGATGTAATAGGCGACCTCTTCCCAATCCTTCTGGGTGATGATCGCTTGCGTCAGCAACAGACCGATGCCACCGCCGGTGATCGCACCGATCACCGTGGCGCTGCGGGTGTTTGATTCAAGGAAGTAGAGCAACTGACTTAGCAGCACCGGCGTCACCTGTGGGATCACACCATAACGATAGCGTTGCGGTGCATTGGCCCCTGTGGACTGCACGCCCTCGATCTGTTTCTGGTCCACATTTTCCAGCGCTTCCGAGAAGATCTTGCCGAAGGTGCCGGTATCGGTCACCAGAATGGCCAGCGCTCCCGTCAGCGGGCCGGGTCCAAAAGCGCGGGCCAACACAACCGTCCAGATCAGCGCGTCCACACCGCGCACAAAGTCAAACTCACGGCGCGTCAGGAACCGAATGGATTTTAGCGGGTTGAAATTGCGCGTGGCGATAAACGCCAAAGGCAATGCGATCATACCCGCGCCTAACGTGCCGAGAAATGCCATCAGGATGGTTTCAAAAATGGCCCAGGCAACATCCTGATGCCGCCACATCTTGTTGGTCCAGAAATCGTTAAAGATCGCCCCGGCCTCGCCTTGCGCAGCCAGACCGGCCAATTCCGGGAAGGATCTACCATAATAAGGGCTATCAAGCGTGAACCAGAACAGCTCCCACCCATTGAAATAGCGGAAGACCTCGGACCGGTTGCGTGTCACGGTCAGACGCCCCGCATCCGTTGTAATCGCCATGCGGTTTTTTGAGACGTTGATCCAATCCGGCACCTCGCCTGCGGGCAGTTCAGCCTGAACACCGGCAGAGCGGGTCGGTGTCGCGCGGACGGTGCCATAGCCGGGGATGTCGTATTCCACAGCCTCGGGACCAAAGCGGACAATGTGGCCGTCTTCCAGATCAACGACCGTAGTTTCACCTAAACTCACCCAGCCCGGAGCCTCACCGTCGGGGTAGCGGCCCTTGCGTTCACCTTCGATGGCGGTGGAAACCTCACCGGTGCGATTGTCACGCGAAACATGCGTTTTGTAGCTGTAGCTGTCTGCAATCAGCGTTTTGCCGTTCTCCCAGTTCGCACGCTCGGCCATTCCAGACACGTCGAAAGCAAAGAACACGTAAATCAGATAGACAAAAACAAGCGCGGGCAGTCCAAAGTTCGTCAGCCGTTTGCGGTTGAACAGACGGTCAGCCTCTGCCTTCAACTCATCGACGGTCAGGTCCGTGGCAAAAGTGCTCATGCCTGTGCTCCTTTCTCGGAACCGTGGTTCAGGCGCGTGCGCAGCAGACCCGACATCTGATCGACAACAACAATCGTGACGAACAGCAGAAGGAAGATGGCGGCAGCTTCGTCATAACGCCCCTGCCCCCAGGACATCGCGTTGCGCAGCTCATATCCCAGCCCGCCCGCACCAACAAAACCCAGAATGGCCGAGGCGCGAATGTTTATTTCGAACCGCAGCAGCGCATAGCTGACATAGTTCGGCCCCACCTGCGGGATCACGCCCAGATAGATCCGCTGAGACCAGTTTGCGCCGACCGAATGAAGCCCCTCGACCGGTTTCAGTGAGGCATTTTCGTTCACTTCCGAGAACAGCTTGCCAAGCGCACCCGCCGTATGAATGGCAATAGCAATCATTGCGGGCACCGGACCACCGCCCAGCACAAAGATCAAAACCAATGCGATAACGATTTCAGGCACCGCGCGAAAGATATCGGCGATGCGACGAAACAGCGGGATAAGCGAGGGCCACAATGCCATGCCACGCGTGGACATCAGCGCCAGAAACGTCCCGGCGATGGCCCCTATCAGCGTCGATGCCGCAGCGATATTGAGTGTCTCGACCAGAGCCGGGAAAAACTTCACAAGGTTCTCCGGCATCGCGCCGATCTTTTCCCATGCTTCCGACAGAACCTCGGTCGGGTAGTCGAGGATACGGTGCCAGCCGTCGACAAAGCTGCCGGCATTGCGGTCGTCTGCAGTACGGAAACCCGCGGCCATCATCGCCACGAATACGATCAGAAGGATACCACCATAGACCCGCTTGCGTCGTGTCATCTCGGAATAGTCGGCCCGGATCTGGTCGATGCTGGGGGACCCTACGGTCAGGTCTGTCATGGAATGCTCCTGAGTGGAAAAACGGGGTCCGGTTGTGCGCCGGACCCCGATCATTGTGCTTACGAACTTAGTTGGACTTCAGCTTGCGCGCTTCGATGATGATTTCGTAGGCGTCGTGGGTGATCGGCATAAGGCCTTTGGATTCACCGCCCAGAACGTTGTACATGCAGTCCGGATCAATCGAATTCATCGAGGCCAGCATACCGGTCATCTTGATTTTAACATCTTCTGGTAGCTCGGTGCGCAGAACGAATGGGCCTTCGGGGATCGGAGCCGATTTCCAAATCTCGACCAGATCGTTCATGTCGACCAGACCGGCATCCACAGCGCGTCGCAGCGCACCAGACTGATAACCGTCTTCCCAGTCTCCCAGACCGTCGGCCCATGTCACGCCGCCGTCAACGTCACCGTTGTTTACGGCCACGATGGTCTGCTCATGACCGCCGGTGAATTTTACTTCACCAAAGTAATCACCCGAAGTCATGGTTGCGCCAGTGGCCTGCGGAATTTCGATCGACGGGATCAGGAAGCCCGAGGTTGAGTTGGGATCCCCGAAGCCGAAAGTCTTGTCCTTCATGTCTTCCAACGAGGCAATGCCGCTGTCCTTGCGGGCAAACCCGATCGAATAATAGCCGTAGCTGCCATCGGTGTTGACCTTGACCAGAACAGGCTCAACCGCTTCAGGATCGCTCAGGTAGGTTTTGGCGTAACCGGATGCACCCAGCCAAGCCATGTCGATGGTGCCGCCAAGCAGCCCCTGAATTACGCCGTTGTAATCGGCGGGCGCGAACAGCTTGGTCTCGACACCCAGCAGGTCCTCAGTCTGCTCGCGCAAGCATTCCTGCTTGCTCAGACGGTCCTGTGCGTTTTCTCCGCCCAGAATACCAATGCGGAACTCGGAAATCTCTTGCGCCATGGCTGGCGCGGCTATCGCAGTTGTGGCCACCAGGGCGGCAATCAGTTTTTTCATCTGTCTCTCTCCGGTTTGATGCGCCGGCCTTTCATCGGCCGGTCGATGAGAAGGGTGAATTGGGCTTAGATGGTCGCCTCGGCTTCCATCAGCGCTTTTTGGGTCGCGTCGAGTGTTTCGATCTGGGTCGAAGTTGCCTCTTCCGAGAAGCTGGCGTCGGCGCCATAAATTTCGCGGGCCACGCCAGTTGTCAGTTGCTCGGGCAACCCGTCGAAAACGATACGTCCATCGCGCATACCGACGACGCGGTCACAATAGCGGCGGGCGGTATCCAGCGTATGCAGGTTAGCGATGACGGTGCGGCCGTCCTCTTCGTGGATGCGGCGCAGCGCCTGCATCACCACCTGCGCGTTCATCGGGTCCAGCGAGGCGATGGGTTCGTCCGCCAGAATGATCTTAGGGTCCTGCATAAGCGCGCGCGCGATGGCGACGCGCTGTTGCTGACCGCCCGAAAGCGCCTCGGCGCGTTTGGGCGCGTGCGCGGCGATGCCGAGGCGGTCCAGAATATCAATTGCCCGGTGGATGTCTTCCATCGGGAACAGGTTGAACATAGTCGCCAGTGTCGAGTGGCGGTTCAACGTGCCATGCAGCACATTCGAAACAACATCCATACGCGGCACCAGGTTGAATTGCTGAAAGATCATCGCGCAATCAGCCTGCCATGCGCGCTTGTCACGGCCTTTCAGCTTGGTGACTTCACGGCCTTGAAACAGGATCTCGCCGTCGCTTGCATCCGTCAGACGGTTGATCATCCGCAACAACGTCGACTTGCCCGCGCCGGACCGCCCGATGATGCCAATCATGCAAGGCTTGTCTACGTCCAGCGTCGCGGCATCAACGGCCACGTTGTCGCTAAAGCGTTTAGTCAGTTTTTCTATCCGCAGCACGTGCCACCCCCAATTCGTGTTGGCGACCAGCTACAGGCGGGATTCAACGGCTTTGTGTCGGCACAGTGAAAGTTTTGTAAACGCCCCCGCGCACCGAGGGCCTACCCATTGGCACGCATCGCCGCTATACGCTGTGCCAACACGCTATCCATATGAGGCCATTCATGAGCTTTGACCGCAGCATCAAGATCGCTCCGTCGATCCTGTCCGCAGATTTCGCCAATTTCGGTGCCGAGATTCAGGCCATCGAAGCCCAAGGGGCGGATTGGGTCCATATCGACGTCATGGACGGACATTTCGTGCCCAACTTGACCTTTGGCCCGCCCGCCGTCAAAGCGTTCCGCCCCCATGTCAAAACGGTCATGGACGTGCATCTGATGATCACACCGGTTGATCCGTATATTCAAGCCTACGCAGATGCAGGGGCCGATATCCTGACTGCACATGTCGAAGCCGGGGCCCATACCCACCGTACTTTGCAGGCGATTCGCGCTGCTGGCATGAAGGCGGGCGTTGCGTTGAACCCTGGCACTCCGGCCGACGCGGTTGAACACTTGCTGGACCTGACCGATATGGTTTGCGTCATGACAGTGAACCCCGGCTTTGGTGGCCAGAAATTCATCGACATGACCAGTAAGATTCGCAGGCTGCGGTCGATGATCGGAGACCGTCCGATCCATATCGAGATTGACGGTGGCGTCGACCCCAAGACCGCCCCGTTGGTGGCCGCAGCTGGTGCGGATGTGCTGGTCGCAGGTTCCGCCGTATTCAAGGGCGGTTCGGTCGATAACCCGGACGTCTACGGCGCAAACATCAAAGCGGTGCGTAGCGCGGCGGAATCGGCGACGTCGTAAATATCACTGCATTCGAAGTGACGCGCTAGTTCGAACGTTGCGCGTCACTTGTCGTTTCCGGTTGGCGGTTCCCATACCGAGCGCGCATCTTGATCGCTTGCATGAACCGTCCCTCGGCCACCAAAGCGGCCAGAAAATCGCCCAAATAGTCCTGATGCAGACCGGCGGCAGTGGCAGAATCGAACATGCTTTCTGCTGCATCGAACCTGTCTTCGCCCAGCATCACCAGCGCATTCGTATACTGCTCAAACTTTCCATCGGGAAAGAGTCCAAGCGCCCGATCAATGGCATCTCGGGCTTCATCCGTATAACCCAGACCTAACGCAATATCCGCATGCAGGCGGTGATCAAAGCGATCGGCGCCCTCAAGCGCGACACTGCGTCGAATGTGGAAAAGAGCGGCTTCATAATCGAGGTCGTCCGCCAACAGGCTGGCCCGCCAATAAAGTAGATAGCTGCCCGGCCCCACCCGACTTTCCGCCAGCTCCAACACCTCATGCGCCTGTGATCTTTGGCCTAAGCCTGACAGCGCCTGCGCCTTTCGCACATAGCCGTCCGTGTCATCAGGATTGGCTTCAATCACCGCTTCAGCATCTGTCAATGCCTGCTTGGGCCGATCCAGCATCAGCAGGATAAGGGACCGGCGCGATAGTGCGGTCACAAAATCAGGCTTTAGTTCCAACGCCCGGCTTACATGGTCAAACGCGGCTTCCCAATCATTCTGCTCGGACAACAGAAAGGCGACGCCGTATTCCGCATATGGGTCATATGGATCCAGTTCGCTGGCGGTTCTGAACAAGCTCAGCGCTTCGTCCTGCCGGTGATGGTCCGCCAATTTCCAGGCCAGCTCCCGCATCGCCCAAGTGTATTCGGGGTTCAGGGCCAGAGCGGTTTGCATCATCTCTTCGAATTCGGCAAAATCCATCTCTCCGGCCCGGCGCGCGCTGGCGGCCAGACCAGCCATGTTGCTTGCATTGGGCTTGCGCGATACGGCTTGCCTAAACAACGCACTCGCAGCCGCGTAATCATCGCGATTGTAATGCACCCACGCCCGCCCCTGCAGCCCAAGCTCGGCATCGGGATTCAAGGCCAGAATTTCGGCAAACGCGTCATCGGCCTGATCCATATCATCGAGATCATAATAGGCCCATGCCAGCTTATCCAACATCTCAATACGCTGCCGATCAGACGCACCGACACCACCCAGCCCGTGTTGGCAGATTTCGATGATACGCTCTGGCGTGTCACTCTGATCCAGGCAGGCGGAAACATAGGTTTCCTGTGAATTCGTAAGCAAAGGCTTGGCCTGCCCTACGCCAGCGACTGCGATCATTGCTGTTAGGGAAAACCCGGTGAATTTAGTTAACGATTTTATCATGTTACCGAAAATCTGAATGTCTGCCGCCAGAATACTGACAATTGTGAAAAGAAAAAGGCCGCCCCGGTTGACGCGGCCAAATACTTCGCCTGTGTGCCGAAAGTAATCGCCTGCAGATTTTCAGAGAACATACGGAAGGGCTGCGGGGTTGGCGCTGGCAATTTTGTTTTCGGTATCAACGGCTTCTACAATCCACGCCGAGGCCACTCAGCGCCGGGATGGAAAAGCCTGTGCGCGTTTGAACGGAAGGTGGCAAAGACAAGCACTCGAGGCGGCACGAATGCGAGATAGGTCCACGCGCTTTCTGATCACGTTTTTTTCTGCGTATTAAATTTCTCTGAAACGCACTCAAACGGTTTCCGTTTGCCATACAGGGTGGATTGTGACCATGAACGACCGTATCCGACACTAAAAAACGAGAATACCCCCATGATTGAACGCATCGACACCGGCGAACGGTCCTCAAAAATTGTGAAACACAACGGAGTGGCCTACCTGACCGGGCAAGTCGCCGAGGGCGAGACTATTCAGGAACAAGTCCGGATTTGCCTCGAGAAGATTGACGCCCTTCTCGAACAGGCTGGCTCATCGCGCGAAAAGATGCTGCGCGTGACGATCTGGCTGGCGGACATGAAAGATTTTGCCGGATTGAACGAGGTCTGGAATGCCTGGGTTCCAAAGGGCCACGCCCCCGCGCGGGCTTGCGGCGAGGCCAAATTGGCCCGCGCCGAGCTGAAGGTGGAATTCATCGTCGACGCAGCCTACGACTAATTCCTTTCCGCGCAAGGCGTGCTGACCATAGCAGGAATGCAAAAAAAAGGGCGTCCCGAGGGACGCCCTTTTCGTTTGATATCTCGAGAGCGATTACTCGACGATTTTCGACACGACGCCGGCGCCGACGGTGCGGCCGCCTTCGCGGATGGCGAAACGCAGGCCGTTTTCCATCGCGATCGGTGCGATCAGTTCAACTTCGAACGACACGTTGTCGCCGGGCATAACCATCTCGGTGCCAGCTGCCAGGGTCACGGTGCCGGTCACGTCAGTTGTACGGAAGTAGAACTGAGGACGGTAGTTCGCGAAGAACGGAGTGTGACGACCGCCTTCTTCCTTGGTCAGGATATAGGCTTCGGCTTCGAACTTGGTGTGCGGTGTAACCGAACCTGGCTTACACAGAACCTGACCACGCTCAACACCTTCACGGTCGATACCGCGCAGCAGGGCGCCGATGTTGTCGCCCGCTTCACCGCGATCCAGCAGCTTGCGGAACATTTCAACACCAGTACAGGTGGTTTTCTGAGTGTCGCGGATGCCGACGATTTCGATCTCGTCGCCAACGTTGATCACGCCACGCTCGACACGGCCGGTCACAACGGTACCACGACCCGAGATCGAGAACACGTCTTCGACCGGCATCAGGAACGGCTGGTCAACAGCGCGCTCAGGTGTCGGGATGTACTCGTCCACGGCAGCCATCAGCTTGCGGATCGATTCTTCGCCGATTTCCGGCTTGTTGCCTTCCATCGCGGCCAGAGCCGAACCTGCGATGACTGGAATGTCGTCGCCGGGGTAGTCATACGAAGACAGCAGCTCGCGGATTTCCATTTCCACCAGTTCCAGCAGTTCTTCGTCGTCAACCTGATCCACTTTGTTCATGAACACGACCATGGTCGGGATGCCAACCTGGCGGCCCAGCAGGAT
>NZ_JBXWOS010000013.1:0-2757 GCF_059611005.1 Ruegeria sp. CDSB117 | reverse complement strand
CAGCAGGTGAAATCGTTGGAAAGGCATTTGGGTGTAGCTCTCGTTGCCAGACGTGGGCGCAGCATTGAATTGACAGAGCCAGGCATCATTCTTGCACGTGAACTGGGTATCGGCTTCGAAATTATCGGAAGGGGTGTCGAACGACTGGCGGAACATGCAGCGCACCGTCCCGTTCAAGTGACCATGTCACCCGCATTCGCAGTAGAGTGGCTATTGCCAAGAATGGCAGAGTTTCAACGACAACATCCAGAGATCACTTTGATGCTGAACCCAACCTCGGAGCTGGTTCAGATAAAGCCAGGTGGTATCGACGTCGCCATTCGGTATCACGATAGACGCATGCCAAGAAAAGAAGAGGATACTGTCCTTGTTTCCGACATGGTCGTGATCGGAGCACCTTCACTGGTGGAAGGCCAAGATCTGCGTGACCCGGCCTCTTTAACGAAGCTTCCCTGGTTGCAGGAACTGGGCACCAACGAGGCGGCCGACTGGTTCACCTATCATGGGGTCGTACCTCCCGAGCCATTGACCATAAATCACATGCCAGGGAACCTGATCATGACTGCGGTTCGCCGGGGTGACGGTATCACGTATTCTGCCAGAGCTTTTTTCGAGGACGATCTGTCATCTGGTCGGATGATTGAGTTGTTCTCTGAGCCACTCTTCGGCGTCTATTACATCCAGACTCAAGCAGAATTTCAGCGTCCCGAGGCTAAGGTGTTCGTCAACTGGCTTAAGTCTCAGTCGCAAGTCGTATCGAGACACAACTCTGGAAGTTGAGAAGTATCTATTTACTCCCCTGCTCTGTTTGCTCGAGACCGTTGGTTTCGCCGTTTTTTAAGGCTGCTTTGTGGAGGAGCCAGCTGCGATCAGAGCCGCCATCCCTCCATCGATGAACTGCACGTTTTGAAAACCCATCGCTGTCAATACATTTGCCGCTGCCGCGCCTCGGTAGCTCGGAGCTCCGCCACAAGTGGTGAAAATTCGCCTTCCACGATCCTGTAACTCTTGAGATCTGTATTCACTTTCAAGGTCTGCCATCCAAGCGACGGCGCGACCAGGAGCCGGAATTGCTCTAGGGCTGATACCTGTAGCCGCCATTTCAGCGCTATCCCTCACGTCCACTACAAGTGCGTTGGGGTCTTCGATCAGTACTGCCAGCGCGTCAGTTGCTGAAATCGGATTTGCTTTGGATATTTCCTGAGCTTCCATTTGTGCGAATGTTAAGACCATATTGCCCCCCGACTGCAAATCCTGCGCTATGCTACCATGCGGCTGATTTACCGCAAATCGGCACCGAAGCGATGCTTGGCAGTCTTGTCGTCGTCCAGACTGTTGCCATCAACGAAGTTAAATAAGTCCCGGTCAACGGCAGAAGCGGGCCTCGCAAATACCCCGGCCATTGCTGTTGATCAGTGATTACTGGGCGGCCAAAGCCTTCTGCCTGCAATAACACGATGCCTTGATCGGCACCTCGGCGCGAGCAGTGGCCTTGTCCAGTTGTGGCTTAATGTGGGCGGCTTCGACCGTTTCACCGCGCCGGGTGAGACATTCGTGCAAGCCATGCAGGCTCCAGACGTTGCCCGGATGCTGACAGGCCCGGCTAAGCGTTGCATCCAGGCCAAGGTCTGCACGGTAAACAGCTTCGGCTTCCTCCATCTGGCCCTGCTCAAGAAGAAGAGCACCCAGCGCATGACGGGTGGGTTGCATCCAGCCCCAGGGCTCGTCGTATGGCAAGTTGTCGTCGATCTCGACTGACTTTCGCAGGTGGTCAAAGGCCGTTTCGTGCTCTCCTGCGTGATAGGCCAACTCACCCAGCATCATTTGCTCAGCGACCTTCAGAATGTCCCGGCATGTGTTGTTGAACAGCATTCGGGTCTCAGGAACTCTGGCCAGAGCATCATAGAACTTGGCTTTTTCACTCTCGGCTTCGGCGACCCTGTGTAGGTTGGCCAAGGCAACCGTCCTTGCATACCGCATCATAGCAATGGTCACGCTGTAAAGCTCTTCATCCTCTGGCAGATCCTGATCGAGAATATCCTGCCAGAGACCAAACCTGATCAGCACATGTTGCTTCATTGGAATGAAGCCTTCAAACCAGTCCGCCATAGGCCGAAGAGTGTCTGACGGCAAGGTGTCGATCAGCTCATCGGCGGCTTCGATTGCTGCCGATGGTTGCCCCAAGAACATCGCACCGTATATTTTAAAGTGATAGTTGTGGCACCGATAGACGGAATAGAAATTGTCAGGGCCTTCGCGCTTCAGAAACTTGCGATCTGCCAATATGGCTTTGTGATTGCGCAGTACCACGTTCATGTAGTCTCCGCACAACACGTCGATATGGGTCGGCATGTGCAACAAATGCCCGGCCTCGGGCACCAGCGTGCTGAGCACATCGCCGTGACGCAGTGCCCGTTCGGGGTGGGGCGACATTTCCATCAGGTGAATGTACATGTGCAATAGTCCTGCGTGCTCCCATGCTCCGGAAAGTGTATCGAACGCATTTTCGAGCACGGATATTGCCTCGAGCGTATCGGCCCCTTCGGCGGGCTTTCCGGTCGGCAAATCCCAAAGCTGCCAAGGTGTCCGGTTCATGAGCGACTCGGCCAGAATCGCAGACACGTCCAGGTCCTGATCGAATTCGGTGTGAACCTTTCGCATCGCATCAGCGAAGGCATCATTCCACGGGCTGAAATCCTCAATATCCGATGAAGATGGATAACGCGCTGGAATGGCATCGATTAGCGCGCGTTCAAC